>JALYQJ010000194.1 GCA_030855875.1 Acidobacteriota bacterium | reverse complement strand
AAATCTGCTGACTGCGGCGGGCTACTTTGATTTCGCCGGATGGCGTTTCGAGTTTGCTGAGAAAGAATCTTTGAATTAACGAAAGTGTCGCCGATGATGCCTATTTGCAGTGACCTGTTTCAAAGTTTGAACTAGCTTCACTGTTCCAGTCAGCTATTGGAGACTTCAACTTGAAGAAGTTGGTCTATGGTCGTATCGGGTAATGGCATTGAATGACGGCTGCCTAACCATTGGACGCGCACTCATTTGGTTTTATTGAAAAAACAAACGGTTTATGATTTAAGTGTGGAAACTGACCGTCACCCGCCAAGCATTCACCTTGTTGGCGACAAATGGTTAATCTGTCGGTTCTTTATCAAACAAGCGAAACGCGCCGGGACGTAAGTATTTTACGCCGATAGCGGCTCAACTTCAACGGAAGTCGAAAGCCCGTCTTTGATCCTACCATTGGACGTTTGGCGAAACAGCGCCTTTCTTATCGCGTTGTTTTTTTACCCTTAGCTTGTGAGCAGGCGGTTTTTGCCCACGTCATCTCAACCGTTATGCTGCCGACATTTGTTTAGTATTTGTAATCCGCAATTTATTTGCTTTATTAATTTTGAGGAGCATTAATCTCACCTTCTTTTATTGCTTTAACAACAAAATTTCCGCCGAATTCGTAAGCGATTTGCCGATAGTCGTCCGCCTCAAAAATCAAAATATCAGCCTGTTTGCCGATTTCCAGTGAGCCGGTTTTTTCGCCCGCACCGACGGCAAAAGCTGCGTTAATCGTCGCTGCGTTAAAGGCTTCTGAGGGCAAAAGTTTTTGGTAGCGACAGGCAATCGCCATTGCTGCCGGAAGCGACGGACACGGGGCGGAACCCGGATTGTAATCGGTCGAAACGGCGACAGCGCAACCCGCGTCAATCAACTTTCGCGCGTCAGCAAATTCGTGTGAGCCGAGATTAAAATTCACCGTTGGCGTGACGACTCCGATTGTATTTGAATCGGCAAGAAGTCTGATTTCATCGTCGGAAATTTTATCGAGATGATCAATCGAAGTCGCGCCGAGTTCGATTGCCATTCGTGCGCCGCCCAAATTTGTAAATTCGTCAACGTGCGCTTTTAACTTGAAACCGAGTTTTTTTGCCGTTTCCAAAACGCGTCGCGACTGCTCTAAATCGAAAGCGTTTTTCTCGCAAAAAACGTCAACGAAAAACGGATTGTTTTGAATTATTTCGGAAATATCATAGATTCCGCAAGTTACGCCTGACTTACCTAACCGAACGCCTGTTTTATTAATTGTGTTCTCCGGTCTTACTTCTTCAAAATCAGTCTTGTATCTGACGAATAATCCTATCGCTCTTTCAAGCATTTCGCTGCAAATCAAATTAACGTATTTATCGGCATTTCCCTTAAATTCCGGCGGAACGGTGTGGGCGGGCAGAAACGTCGGAATCACATCAACCGCGTGAGTTTTATCGAGTTCAAAAATAGCTTCGAGCATTTTCAGTTCGGTTTCCGTATCAAGTCCGTAACCAGTTTTGATTTCGCAGGTTGTCGTGCCGAGCGCGAGGATTTTATCGAGCCGTTTGGCGGACAGTTCAACCAAATCAGCCAAACTCGCTTCGCGTGTTTGGCGCACGGTCGAGATAATTCCGCCACCGCCAGCCAGAATTTCGAGATAATCCGCACCTTTTATTTTCAACTCGAATTCGTCCAGACGATTTCCGGCGTAAACGATGTGCGTGTGACATTCGACAAATCCCGGCGCAACCGTTTTACCTTTTGCATCAATAACGTTTTCCGCTTCAAACCCGTGCAAAATTTCGTCCGAACCGCCGACCGCGATTATTACGCCGTCTTTTGCGGCAATCGCGCCGTTTTTAATCAAACCGACGTTTCGCATTTGAGCCAAACGCTTCGGTTTTCCGCCGGAAGCACAGGTTAAAAGCTGGCTTGCACTATGAATTACTAAATCGCATTTAGTCATTTTTTGTTTTTATCTAAGTTGATTTTTTGTCGAGCCATTTTTCAATCAAAGGCGGACGGTAATTCATCATTGAATCGTAAAGTTTTTCGATGTTATTTTCCACCAGAACAAGATTTCGGTGTTCGTTTCTAATAAATTTTTGCGCTGCAGAATAATCGAACATTGCAATTAAATTATCGTAAAAGCCGTCTGCATTTAATAAACCGCACGGCTTTTGATGAATGCCGAGCTGCGCCCAGGTGACGATTTCGCAAAACTCTTCAAATGTGCCGAAACCGCCCGGCAGCGCGATGAAGCCGTTGGCGTATTCCGCCATCAAAGCCTTCCTTTCGTGCATCGAATCAACGATGTGAATCTCGGTCAAACTTTGGTGAGCGACTTCTTTGACGGCTAAAGATTCGGGAATTATTCCGATCACTTTTCCGCCGCCAGCCAAAACCGTGTCGGCGATTTTGCCCATTAAACCGACGCGACCGCCGCCGTAGACGAGTTCGATATTTCTTGAAACCAAAAAACGTCCGACCGTTTCCGCCGTTTCCAGATAAACCGGATTCGCGCCGTTGCTCGAACCGCAGAAAACACAAATTCTTTTCATAAATTTTTCGACTGTAAAGGCGTTCCTATTTATTTTTACCTGAATTTCTGTGCGAATGTAAAAATATGATATTTGAATATAAATCGGATAAACTTGAACAAAAAACAAATGATAAGCGCGAAGGCATCGGCAAAACAAATCCGACGCTGAAAAAGATTTTCAACTTAACACAAAATGCAGATCAGTCGTTTTTTTTTCTATAAAAACGTTAAATTCGCGCTCATTTGAAGCGGCGTTTTTGAAAACAAGCCGCTCGTTTTTTTTCAATGCTGCCGAATACATTGGCAATTGCGTGTCGCTTTATTGTATGCTGTTAAATAGCTTAGGTTGTTAAGTATTTTATAAAGATATGCCCAAAACCGTTTTAATAGTCGAAGATTACCCGGATATTCGCACGATGATGAAGTTTTTGCTGCAAAAATTCGGATACGATGTTATCGAAGCAGCTGACGGAAACGAAGCCGTTGAAAGCGTTAAGAACAATCATCCCGACCTTATTCTAATGGATTTGTCGCTGCCGAATATGGACGGATTGACCGCCACTCAAATTATCAGAAAAGTTGACGGCTATGGGAAAATCCCGATCATCGCCGTCACCGCTTACGGAAATTCATATTATCGCCGCGCAATCGAAGCCGGCTGCGACGATTTAATCAATAAACCGCTCGATTTTAACAATCTCGAACCGATTCTCGAACAATATCTTTCGACGTAGTTTTCGAGTATTTTTATTCTAACTCTGAATGCCGGACGGCAATAAAATCAATCGTCAAAAAAAAGAAATAAAAGCCGAAACGTAAAATTCGTTTCGGCTTTTATTTCTTTTTTAGTTTATCTGCCGCAGCATTTGCAGACTTTTCCGGGCGCGTCGAAACTCAATTTTCTAAACTTCGTTTCGTTCTCTTCCCTTATCGGTTCACGATTCATCGAATCGAAATAATTATTGATTTCTTCGGTTAATTTTAGTTTTTCAAGATTCGTTACATTCAAAAACCCGTGAAAAACCAGCGTGATATTTTCTTCCATAATTTTAATTTGATTTTTTGTTCTGCGACCAATTCTAATTGTTTTTCGATTCTTTTTTCAATTCATAATCAAATAATACCGACCTCAATTTTCGCTTTTATGGCGAGCGGTTTAATTATCATTGACGAAGATTTTCGCTAATATCCTACCGATTTTATAAATCAAACACCAAATAGAACACTCGCTGTCCGAAATAGTTGCAAAAATCGCTTATCAACTACGAAAACATATGGTTTATACGCTGAAATCAGTAAAGGCATTGTAATTGCTTGTAATAATTGCAGGCAATCTTTCGGCAAAAGTTAATTTTGCAATAAGATAATAAATAAAGGGAGAAAATATAACAGATGAAAAAGTTAATTACGACATTTATGATGTTCGCATTTTTAGTCGGAGTCGTGCCGCTTTTGCTGCCGACAACGGCTGAAGCTCAGAAAATTTACGCCCGCCGCGTCGTCGGTCGCAACGGTCGTGTGCGCTATGTCAGAACCAGAAAACCCAGTTTCTATCGCCGTCACCGCAACCGCGTTAACGTGGCAGCCGGAACTGGCGCGGGTGCGATTCTCGGCGCGTTAATCGGCGGAAAAAAAGGTGCCTTAATCGGCGGTGCAGCAGGCGCGGGCGGTTCGGCTCTTTACACATACAAAATCAGACCGAAGAAGAAAAAATATGTCAGACTCAAAAGATACTAACTTTTCTTCAACTGTCTAGTATTAAAAATTATAAAAACCGTGAAGTACAAACGCTTCACGGTTTTTGCTTTTTCGGCTAGAGATTATTTTCATTCTTTAAGTTTTTTTGCAAACTTACTTCAGGTTACTGCATAAACTTACGCCGAACAGCCAACGCAAGTAACGACGTTAGCATTTCGGCAAATATCTTTTCAAAGAAATTTAGTTAAATGAACTGCTTTACAACAAATTTCCCACTCGGTTTTCTATAAAACAAACAAAATCCATCGCATCATTTTCGAGTTTTGCGGTTTTCAATCCTTTGCCAGCCAGACGATTTTCTGTTGCCTTTTTAATAACCGAGTGCCATTTTTCCGGCACATTTTCCAATGTCCAAATTGACGCTTTATCTTTTGAAACTAAAGTCCCGTTGTGTGCCGTGTAGAAAATCCGGCAGGCGGTCAGAACGGCGTATGAATTATGAAAAAAGGCTAAATCAGATTGATCGCCGACAAATTCCGCGAGATTTTCCTTCAAATATTCGATTTCGAGCAAAAGTGCTTCGTTCAAAATTTTCGGCGTTACTTCCGGCGCGATTTCTTTAGCAGGTTTTCCTCAAAGTGTGATACCGGATTGTCCGATGTTAACCCAGATTATCGGATTGCCGTCCGAACCACTTCTCACAAGTTTGCCGAAATGATAGCCGCAGCAAGTAGAAGTTTTGTCGAGAAATTCTTTATCAATTACAAACCGCATATCGAGCTTTTCAGTCCAAGAATTATTCTCCGAAAGTTTTTCAAACCAATCTTCAATTGCCGCAAACTCACTTTCGTTTATATCTTTGTGAGTTACGACGATACAATCCGCGTCGCTGCACCTTTCATCAAAAGCCTCGTAAGTTAATGAACCCCAGAGATATAAACCGACCAGATTGTTTTCGAGAATAGACGGAAAATCATTCGCCATCTTTTCAAAAAGCGCGGTCAGATTCTCGGGAATATTTGTAGGTAAATTATTCACGAATCAATATATCCGTCGGCTTCGTTTCGTTCTTCGTCGCGTGTTCTGCCGTCGGCGATGTCAAACCAACGCTGATAGCCGTGTCTTGCCAATCCCCAGGCGGTCGCGCCGACATTTTTGACGATGTGTTCTTTAATAAGCACGCGATTGACTAAGCCTTTGCGGCTCAGAAGAAAAACCGCGTCTTCCTGATCTTTGAAGCGTCCGGCGATAAATTTCAAAACCACCAACCATTCGGGAGTAAGAATCGGCACATCGTCAATCTCGACCGCATCTTTCAAAGCCTCTTGAAACAATGACTTAAACTCATCGCTGCGAACAATCCAATCAACCGCAATCTTTTTTTTATCGGTGTTGACGAAATATCGTTCACCGCCTTGCTTAAGTAAACCTTGATTCTGAAGCGGCAAAAGTTTGTCGGCAATAATATCAATGTCTTTGGTATTTCTATCGCTCCCGTAAAGAGCCATCGCCAAACCGCCGACCAACGCCCATTCGATATTATTTTCTTCTGCCAATTCAGCGACAATTTCAATCGCCTGCACAGCAGATTCTTCGTCAAGTAACTCAAGGTTAATAGTCATCTAAATTAGTAATTGAATGATAAATATTGAATGTTAAATGCTGCGGCACAAATCTTTTCAAATATTATAAAAACTTCAGCTTGGTTGCCGATTTACAAACCACTAACCTTTTAACTGCATTTGTTTTGCGACTTTCTGCACTTTGTCCAAAACACGCAGCAGATTCCCGCTCCAGAGTTTGGCGATTTGTTTTTTCGTATAACCGCGCCTGACCAGTTCAAGCGTAACATTAAAAGTTTCGGAAGCATCGTCCCATCCTTCGACACCGCCGCCGCCGTCGAAATCGGAACTGATGCCGACGTGATCAATACCGATCTTTTTCACCAGATAATCTATGTGATTAACAAAATCTTTGACATTGACATCCGGCGCGGCGGTTTTCAAACGCTCATTGATCGTCGGTCTTGCTTTCGCCCGCAGAGCCGTCAGTTTAGCAACATATTCAGTCTGCTCATTTTCGGGCAATTTCAAAACATCAGCCCGCTCAAGAATTTTGAAATTCTCTTTTTCGCCGAGTTCTTTCAATATTTCAACAGACATTTTCGAGCGCAGTTCGCTTTTTTCTTTATTGACATAACTGCGAAACGCCACGGTCTGAACAACGCCGCCATTCTTTTTAATTAATTCAAGCTGTTCGTCGTCCAGATTACGGCTGTGATCACAAAGTGCGCGGGCTGATGAATGCGAAGCGATAACCGGCGCTTTTGAAAGCTGCATCATCTGAATATTTGCCTGTTTTGACGGATGCGAAACGTCAATCATAATTCCCCATTTGTTCATTTCGACAACCGCTTTTTTGCCGAGTTCGCTCAAACCGTTGTGCAGCCAGACGTTATCTCTTTCGCCGGTGTTCGAGTCCGAAAGCTGGCTGTGACCGTTATGCGAGAGCGACATATAACGCGCACCTCTTCCGGCAAAATCCTTGATTCTGCTCAAATCCGTTCCAATCGGGTAAGCGTTTTCAACGCCGATCATCGCCACCAATTTGCCGGATTTACTAATCCGCCGCACATCTTTTGAAGTCAAAGCCAACTCGATTTGATCGGGCGCGAATTTTTCAGTCAAACGGTGAATCGCGTCAAATTTATCAATCGCATTTTGATAAGCCTTTTGATAACCGGCTTCATTGAGTTCGCCCTGTCCGGTATAAACGATCAGCCACGAAACATCCAATCCGCCCTGCTTCATTTTCGGCAGATTAACCTGCGTCGGAAGATTCTGCGTGTAGTTGACCGTCTCCGTAAAGTTCGCCGTATTAATATCGTTATGCGTATCGAGCGTAATCACTTCCCGGTGAATCTTTTTCGCCTTTGCAATCAACGCACTTTCATCCGTCAGCTTTTGGGCATTTATTTCGACACCCGAAAATGTAAATAAAACAGCAGCTGCAAGCAACGCAGACAGGAATCTATTCATAATTTTCTCCAGAATACTGTGTTTTTTTACCAAATTGTTTGAATATTTTGTAATGCTTTGATTTTATGGTCTTTGGTAACAAGCGGAATTTTCAAATGCAAAGCAGTTGCCGCAATTATCCGGTCGGGCATATCGGGGACGGCAGAGCGCGGTATTTGCGCGACGGTTTGGGCAAGTTCTTCGGTCAAATCTTGCGTAACAAAACTGCTGGTCGGTGATTTTAGGTATTGCATCAAGCGAGTCAGGGTTTGTGGGGTCAACTTTCCTTTATCAATCAAATAAACGATTTCGACAATCGAAATCGTTGCTAAAATAACCGCATCGCCGCCAGCAATCGTATTATCAATTGTTTGTGTCGCCAAAGCCGACATCTCAGGCGAATTGGCAAAATACCAAATTGCCGTGTGCGTATCTATTACCAAATCTGTCATAGATTATTTTTCGTTTTCGGTATCTTTGGTATAACCGCGCCACATTTCGTTTCGCGCTTCACGAATATCTTCATCAGTGATATTCACGTTCAAATCCGCCCAAATTCCTTTTAATGAAACACGCGACTTTTTGACAGCCTCTTTTTGTTCGAGAGACTTGGCAAAGTCCAACAATTCCTGTTTTCGATTTGTCGGTAAAATCTTAAATGTTTTCAATAAAACTTCTTCGCTAGTCATATTATTTCACCTCACACCAAGCATTTTAACACACACTTTCTACCGCATAAATTTCCGCCGAATCGCCAACGGCAACAATCCAGTTTCCGACGAATCATTTTTACCAAATCGTGATTAAATTTTGCAATGCTTGAATTTTATGATCTTTGGTGACAAGTGGAATATTCAAATGCAGCGCGGTTGCCGCAATAATTCGGTCGGGCATATCGGGAACGATTGAGCGCGGAATCCAGGCGAGTGAGGTTGTAATTTGATGAGTCAATTCGATTGATTTGAGAACGCTGTTTGCTGTTTGAATAGCCGCGTTTATTCGCGGCAAAACATTTGCTCCGAGTTTACCTTTCTCTGCCAAGTAAATTATTTCAACAAATGAAATTGTCGGGATAAAAATATTGCCGCCCGAAGCAGCAACATTGTCCATAAAATTTTTAGCATCCGAAGATAATTCCGGCATTGCAAACAAATACCAAATCAAGGCGTGAGTATCGGTTACGCAATCCATTATTCGGCTTCCCCGTCAAAAAAGTGTTCGCGCGGAAAGTTTCCCCACATTTCTTTTCTCGCCTCGGCAATATCTTCTTCGGTTATTTTTATATCCAAATCCGCCAACGCTCCATACAAACTGCGGCGCGGCTGCGGTTTGGCTTCTTTTTCTTCCAAAAACTCCGCAAAATCCAAAACTTCCTGCTTTCGATTCATCGGCAAAGTCTTAATTTTTTCCAGCAAAGTTTCTTCAACCGTCATAACTTTTACCTCAAGTGCTATTTTAACATAACTTTTAGCACGTCAATTTCGGTCAATCAATGACAAGAAAAATGAACTGTATTAACCGCCAACGCGACGGTTTTCTAGTTCTTCAAAAAATTGTTGTGTAGTAATGTTTTTAGAAGCCAACAATACTACTTCGACTAAACTTAACCAAGTGTTATACATAAATTTCTTTAGAATTTCCAAATCATCAATGCCTATGCTTTCGCCATGATGTATAAATGAAGAGCGTAAAGCGTAAGTATCTTTTACATTTTTAATTATTTCTTTTCTTTCCTGTACAGAAACTGGATGCATTTGAGCCATTCGCAAACTAATGTTGTCTTGTAATGGTTCTTGTCTGTCTCTTACAAAAATAGTTTCCAAAGTAACAAGTGTATAAACTAATCTGTCTGATAACTCTTTTGACAAAGAGGCTTTTGAATATAAAAATAACGCTTCGAGAAGTTTTTGTTGAAAATCAGTTAAATCATCTTTTGTGAGAAGACTACTTAGAAAACCAAGTCCAATAGTTCCATAATCATCCAAATCTTTTTTTGATAAATTCCAATGGTTTGCTGTTTTATCAGAAATACCGGAGACATACTCTAGAACTTTTTCATTTTTTACCACTAAGTAAACATTACCGTCTTTATGTTGCTTTTCTATTGGAGCGGCATAACAGATTTTTGTGGGATATAAATTAGTTGGTGAATACAACCGTAAAATACACATTGCTTTTTCGGTTTGTTCAAATGCTATTTGATAAGCTAGTCTCGGTTCAGCCTCAACTTTGATTATTGCAACAGCCCGATTCTGAATCTTGCTTCGTTTTCTGTTGAAGTATTCTTTCAGTCGTTCAATATCTTCCGGTTTTGTCAATTTAGATATTCCAGAGTTTTCATATTTGTCCATAAACTCTTTCGTTATGGTTTTGAAATTAATATTGCCTAAACTAAAAGGGACTTCTATATGTAGCTCAGAAATAGGAATCCATATCTCTGCTTCAACAATATGTTTTTCACATTCGGTTAATACAAATTCAGTCATCTCAGGAAGAATTGCTCCGTGATATTTTTGCTTCACCCATTCAAAAATCAATTCTGAAAGAAGTTCAACGCTCACAACATTTTTAGGATTTGTGCTTTTCTGAAGATTTTCTGCAATCCGATGTAAGTTTTTGTAATCTTCATCAAAAAGTCCAAGAAGTTTACCTCTAATTCCAAATGCTCTAGCAGCAACATTTCCGTTTGAATCTGTCCAGTAAAGTTTTAATTCACCAATAATATTGGTTTCATTAAAAACTCCTGAAACGTGAATGTTTGGATTGTCAGAAACCTTCTTAACTTTTTTAGATTCATATTTGAAACGAAGTTGGTCTTTCAGTTCCTCAATCTTTGCATTAAAGTTTTCACTAGCTTTTGGGTGTATTTCTAACTTCATAAAACACTCTATTTCAACATCGGAATTTTAACATCATTCTTTTCGGCAAACTCAATCGCTTCCTCATAACCTGCGTCAGCGTGGCGGACAACGCCCATTCCGGGATCGGTGGTCAAAACTCTTTCGATTCTTCTGGCGGCTTCGGGTGTGCCGTCGGCGACGATGACTTGTCCGGCGTGGAGTGGCGAGTTTGTTTTGATTGAGTTAAGAATCAATATAGCCTTCTTTGACAGGTTGTGTTCTACCGTCGGCTAAGTCATACCAACGCTCTAAGCCGGATTTGAAAGCCGCCCAAGTTTCGACGCTTCCGATGTTGATAATCATTTCTTTTACTTTAGTTCGATTCACTAAACCTTTTTTTCGCAATAGAAAAACTCCATCTTCCTGATCTTTGAAACGTCCGGCAATGTATTTCAAAATGACCAACCATTCAGGCGTGAGAATCGGCGTATCGGCAATCATCACGGCATCTTTTAAGGCTTGTTGATAAAATTTCTTAGCTTCGTCATTTCTCGTAATCCAGTCAACGGCGACCGTTCTTTTTGCCGTCTTGACTTTGTAACGCTCACCGCCCTGAACTAAATTTCCTTCACTTTTGAGCGGGAGTTTTTTTGATGCGATGATGTCAACATCCTTCGTTAATCGGTCGCTGCCGTAAAGAATCACGGCTAAACCGCCCGCTAAAGCCCAATCAATATCGTTTTCATCGGCTAAATTCCCGACCGTTTCAATCGTTTCCATTGCCGATTCGTCATCAAGCAAATCAAATTTAAGTTTTGTCATTATGGTTTATTTCCTTATTGGAGTTTTAACATCATTCTTTTCGGCAAATTCAATCGCTTCCGTATAACCCGCATCAACGTGGCGGACAACGCCCATTCCGGGATCGGTGGTCAAAACTCTTTCGATACGTTTGGCGGCTTCGGGTGTGCCGTCGGCGACGATCACTTGTCCGGCGTAGAAATTTATGGAATCAGCGGATTTATCGTCTGCAATCCTGAAAACTTTTGAAAATCACTGTCGGTCGTGGCGAGTGTTGCATTGTGTTCAATTGTTAATGCGGCAAGATGCGCGTCCATCATTAGAGCGGCTTTGGTTTGTCCTTCGTTGATTAACTTTTGAAAAATTGTCCAGTGATTTGCCGTCGGCGTTAAAATCGTGACGTTCGTAAGTGTGAGCCATTCATCAACGATTTCGGTCGCTTCCTGTAAATTGAAAGGCTGCGGAAACGCTTTCGGATTGGTGGAAATTCTCAAGAAAGCCGTCATTATCTGCCAGCTCAGTCCGAATATTTGCGGCAAAGAAAATTGTTCTTCGAGCCATTCTTTCGCTTGCCGGTGCTTCGGCGCATCCTCGTTATAGGCATACAAAATAATATTTGCATCGGGCGTTATCATTTATGAAGCGTCCTCAGTTTCTTCGAGCAAACTGCTTATTTTGTCGTAGTTCAAAGATTCTCTAAAACCGAGATGTTTACTTTTGACGTAAAATTTATTCGGTTTTTCCACTACATTTTTAATCGTTACTGTTATTTCAACGCGGGTATTAGGTTTTAATTCAACCTCGCCTTCAGGACGAAAAACTGCCCCGTCAAAAACCGCTTCGATTGTATTTAACATAATGACTGCACCTCTGGGTCGAAATTTTATCACAAAATAAAAAGTCGCTTAATTTTTCTGCATCGGAATTTTAACATCATTCTCCTTCGCAAATTCAATCGCCTCATCATAACCCGCGTCAACGTGCCTGACTACGCCCATTCCGGGATCGGTGGTGAGAACTCTTTCGATGCGTTTGGCGGCTTCCGGCGTTCCGTCAGCGACGATGACTTGTCCGGCGTGGAGTGAATAGCCGATGCCGACTCCGCCGCCGTGGTGGAGCGAAACCCACGTTGCGCCGCCGACGGCGTTTATCATTGCGTTGAGATAAACCCAATCGGCGATTGCGTCCGAGCCGTCTTTCATCGCTTCAGTTTCGCGGTTGGGCGAGGCGACCGAGCCGCAGTCGAGATGGTCGCGCCCGATGACGATTGGGGCTTTGAGTTCGCCGCTGGCGACCATTTCGTTTAATTTTAGTCCGGCTTTCGCGCGTTCGCCGTAGCCGAGCCAGCAGATTCTCGCGGGCAAACCTTGGAATTCGACTTCTTTTTGCGCCATCGTCAGCCATTTGATTAAATGGTCGTTGCCGGGGAAAAGATTCATCATCGCTTCGTCGGTTTTGTAGATGTCTTCTTTATCGCCCGACAGCGCAACCCAGCGAAACGGACCTTTGCCTTCGCAGAAAAGCGGACGAATATAGGCAGGAACAAAGCCGGGATAATCGAAGGCGTTTTCTACGCCGTTGTCTTTGGCGCGTTGGCGAAGATTGTTGCCGTAATCGAAGACGATTGCGCCGCGTTTTTGATATTCCAACATCGCTTCGACGTGTTTTGCCATCGAATCCATCGCGCGTTTTTCGTATTCGGCTTGATTCGATTCGCGGACAATTTTTGCTTCTTCAACCGACAATCCGACGGGAATATAACCGTATAAAACATCGTGCGCCGAAGTTTGGTCGGTAACGACATCGGGAACAATTCCCTTTTCCAAAATTTGCCAATGGATTTCCGCCGCGTTGCCGAGCAGCGCAATTGATTTTGCTTCGCGTTTGTCGGTGTATTTTTTAATAAGCTGTAAAGCGTCGTTCAAATCCTTCGCTTCGACATCAACTTGCTTCAACTGCAAACGCCGTTCGATGCGCCATTTATCAACTTCAACCAACAATCCGACTCCGCCGTTAAACGTAATCGCCTGCGCCTGCGCTCCGCCCATTTCGCCCAAACCGGCAGTTAAAACGAATTTACCTTTTAAATCGCCCCAACCGTTTTGTCTGGCGAGCGAACCGAAAGTTTCATAAGTTCCCTGCAAAATTCCCTGCGTTCCGATATAAATCCAGCTTCCGGCGGTCATCTGCCCATACATCATCAACCCGTCGCGCTCGTAAAGGTCAAATTGTTCCTGCGTCGCCCAATGCGGCACGATGTTCGTATTCGCAATCAAAACTTTTGGCGCGTCGTTGTGAGTTTTAAAAACGGCGACGGGTTTTCCCGACTGCACAAGCAGAGTTTCGTCTTCTTCCAAATTCTTCAAACTCTCCAAAATCGCGTCGAACGATTCCCAATTTCTGGCAGCTTTGCCGCGTCCGCCGTAAACGATCAGGTTGTCGGGATCAAACGCGACTTCCGCGTCCAAATTGTTTTGAATCATTCGATAAGCGGCTTCAATCAGCCAGTTTTTACAGGTTACTTCGGTTCCGGTCGGTGCTTTGATTGTTCGTTTCATAATTTTTTTTTATTGGAGTATTGAAAGATATGCTTTCCACGCGCCGACGTTTTCCGTGTATTGTTTTGCCAGCACGGAAACGATTTGGCGAACGTGCGTTAAATCGTGAACCGCCCACGTTGCAAGGAGTTGTTCGAGCGTGACTTCGCCGAGTTCCGGGTGCATTCCTTTGAGTTTTAGCTGTTCGTCCGTCAAATTCCACGATTTTAATGTTTCGATATTCTTTCGTCGCAGTTCGGCGAAAATTTCGATCAATTCAGCCGGTGTTTTATCTTTTGACGTTTCAAACTGCGCGAAACGGTCGAACGGCTCGAATGTTTTATTTTCGCCCTGCGCGAGAATGATTTCGGCTCGCGGAATCCAATCGTTTTCTTCGCCGTGAATGTAATGCCCGATGATGTCGAACGCGCTCCAATTATTTTCACCGTCGGACGCAAAAATCCAATCATCGGAAAGATTTCCGAGCAAAGATTTAACGGTTTCAGGAGTCTGCGAAATTATTTCGATTGTTTTTGAAATTTTAAAATTCATAAAATTAATCTCTACTAAAGTTGTTAAATTGTTTTGAATCATTCGATATGCAGCTTCGATCACAGACGATTTTTGCAGGTTAAATGTCTTCAGATCGGTGCTTTAATCGTTCGTTTCATAATCGGTGTTATGATAAACGAAAAATATCCGAGTATAAAAGTGAAGCCGTTGAATCGTTTGTTTATCTTTTCGGCAACGTAGTCACCAAAGATAATTTGTGATTCGTTCGATATTTTATTATTTGCCGACCGAATACGAATAATTTATGAACTCGTGACATTTTTGGGCGGGAAATTCCGTTTAATTGATGGTAAAAGGTAAATATTCAGGTGAATAAAATATTTTTTAAAAAATAAGTTTTCACGCATTTTCCAACATTAAGCGGGCGGAAATATCGCGCAAAAACGACGGTTTAGACAAAATCGGAAGATTAAAAAACCAGTTTCTTTTTCGCCCTGACGGTAAAACCGCTGCGGTCAACGGCGACTCTGATATGTCCGAGCGATTTGTCCGGTTCGTCTTTTTGCGGGTAAAAACCTATCAAATATTGATTTTTCAAATCTTCGGCGATGCTTTGAAAGGCTTCTTTTAATTTTGCGGCTTCCTTTTCGTAAAATCTGCCCGCCGTTTCTTCGGTTAAGATTTTCAATATTTGAAATTTTGATGCTTGATTCGTTACCGATTTCGCGGTGCGCGATGAGTTTTTTGAAAAGATAATCGGATAAAGCAGAACGTCCGATTTTTGCAGCGCGTCCAAAGTCTGCTGCGCGGTAACGGCGCGTCCGGTGACGAGTCCGTCGGTCAAAACGATAATCGCTTTTCTGCCTTTCAGCCCGGCAAAATAATTATTGACAACGCTCGAAATCGCGTCCGGCATATCCGAGCCGTTCGATTCCGATATTCGCGCCTGATTGATCGCTTTCGTCAATATTTTCCGGTCGGAAGTCAAATCGCTCAAAAATCGTGTCCGGCTGTCGAAAGTAACGATTAAGGCTTTGTCTTCGGGACGCAGAATTTTGATGAAATCATTCGCGGCTTTTTGAATGTCGTCCAAAACATCCTTCGTGCTGAAGCTCGTGTCGAGCAGAATGGCGACGTTCATCGGTGCTTCTTCGTTGAGAAAAAGCTCGATTTCTTGTTCTTCGCCGTTTTGAAAAACCGTGAAATTATCCTTTTTCAAGCCCGGAACATTGCGCCCCTTCGCATCGTTGACCGTCAGCGGAATCGTCAAAAGGAGCGTTTCGACTTTGATCGGCGTGTCGTCGTCCGCGTCCTGCGCTTTGACGGCTGGCAAGAAAGCGTCGAAATTTAAAAGCAGAAAAATCACGAACGCAAATTTATAGAAACTTTTTCTGCGGGTTGATGTCGTTCGGTTCGATGAGTTTATAATCCGTTTCATAAAATTGTATTAATAAATATTAATTTGAGTTAATATCGAAAAGGTTCGCCCGCCGTGTTTTTAAGCATTTCAATATTAACGCAAACACGAAAAATACGAAAAATTCGATATGACCGAAACCGAGGAAAAAATCGAGAGTTTGCAGATGCAGCTAGACAAGCTCATCAAAACGCAGATTGATTTTCAGCGCGAAGTCAGCCAGATTCGTTACGAAATCGGCGTTCTCCGCAATGTTCAGCAAAAGCGGAATTTGCCGACGAATGATTTAACAGAATCGGCAAAAACGCCGCCGATTAGCGATTATAGTGCGCCGCCGAAACCCGCCAACACTGCGGCGCAACTAAACAATCAGCAACCAGATCAACAAACGAATCAACAATCAAATCGGCAAACGGCGAATCCGAATTTTGAATCTGCGCCGAAACCGAACAATTCTTATTACGAAACCCAGCCGATACGTCGAACGGAAAAATCAGACCTCGAAAAGTTTATCGGCGAAAATTTAATCAGCAAAATCGGCATCGTAATTTTGGTTTTGGGCGTGGCAATCGGCGCGAAATACGCGATTGACAACAATCTCGTCAGTCCGCTCGCACGAATTATTATCGGTTATGCTTTCGGCTTCGGTCTGCTCGGTTTCGCCGTCAAATTAAAGGCTAAATATCATAATTTCAGTGCGGTTCTGCTCTCCGGCGCGATGGCGATTATGTATTTTATCACCTTTGCCGCTTACAGTTATTACGATTTGATGTCGCAGTCGGCAGCATTCGCTTTGATGCTCATTTTTACGGTTTTTACGGTTTTTACCGCCGTTATTTACGACCGCGTGGTGATCGCGCACATCGGTTTGGTCGGAGCTTACACGATTCCGTTTTTGCTTAGTAACAATTCCGGCAATTACGCATTTTTGTTCGGTTATATGGCGATTATCAACGCCGGAATACTCGCCGTTTCCATCAAAAAATACTGGAAATCGCTTTATTATCCGTCGTTCGTCATCACTTGGCTGACGTTTTCCGGCTGGTTTTTGAGCGGTTTTCGTTCCGCCGAACATTTCACGCTCGCCGCCGTCTTCGCTACCGTCTTTTTCTTTATTTTTTATCTGACGTTTTTAATTTATAAGACAATTTCCGGTCGTCAGTTGAACGCCGAAAACGTAATTCTCATTCTGGCAAATTCATTTGTTTATTACGGTTTAGGTTTTGCGATTATCGAAAGCCGCGCCGATTTGCGGGAATTTCTGGGCTTGTTTACGATGCTCAACGCCGGATTTCATTTCGCTGTCGCCGTCGCACTCAGTCGTCTGCAATCCGCCGACAAATCGAGCGTTTACCTCGCGTCCGCGCTCGTTTTGACTTTTATCACGATTGCCGTGCCGGTTCAATTCGACGGACATTGGATAATTTTGCTCTGGACGGCGGAAGCTGCGATTCTTTTTTGGCTCGGCAGAACAAAGCAAATTCCACTTTACGAAATTTTTGCGTATCCGCTGATGCTGCTCGCGTCCGTCAGTCTTTTCTTCGATTGGACGCGGGTTTACGAATTGCGGCAAGCAAACGAAATCGCGATTTTTCCGCTTTTCAACAATCATTTTTTAACTTCGATTCTGTTTGTCGCGGCGTTCGGCTTCATCGCTTTCCTAAATAAAGACCGTCGTTATAAAACTTCGCTTTCGGAAGATTTTTATAAACTTGCAACTTACGCGATTTCCGCCGTTTTTCTGACCGCGCTTTACAACACTTTCCGAATGGAAATCGGTAATTATTTTCATTTCCAGAGCGTTCAAACCGCCGTCAAAGATTTCAATCAAAACACGGTTTCGGTTGATAAAAACCTAGATTTATTCAACATCGTCTGGCAAATAAATTACACCGCGCTTTTTCTTTCGATACTTTCGTTCGTCAACATCAAAAAGTTGAAAAATGCCGATTTGGGTTTTGTCAACATTGCTTTGAACGCGACTTGTCTGCTCGTTTTTCTCATTGGCGGATTGTATTTTTTGGGCGAACTGCGCGAAAGCTGGCTTCTGCAGTCGAATGCCGAAATTTTCAGTCGCGGCGTTTTTCATATCGTTGTCAGATACGTTTCACTCGCTTTCGCCGCCGCGCTGATTTATTCGATTTACGAATATTTCCGGCAGGATTTCATTTCCGAGTATTTTGATCCGAAACAACTCGAATACGCTTTCGATTTTCTTTTCTACGTTTCAATTTTGGTCATCGTCAGCAGCGAGCTGATAAATTGGATGGACATTTTCGGTTACAACGATTCATACAAACTCGGTTTGAGCATTTTGTGGGGTTTGTTTTCTTTATCTCTAATCGTTTTAGGAATCGCCCGCAACAAAAAACATTTACGCGTCGGCGCGATTGTGCTTTTCGCCGTCACACTCGCCAAACTGTTTTTCTATGACATCGCCGAACTCGGCACGATTTCAAAAACCGTCGTTTTCGTGTCTTTGGGAATTCTGCTGCTGATAATTTCGTTTTTGTATAACAAATACAAGAATTTGATTTTTGAATCTGAACTGTCTGAAACCGGAGAAACTTCAGAAAAATGAAATTTGGTAAAGAAATTAACGGGGATGAAAGGAATAAGCAGAGATAAGAAGATTGATTTTGCTTTATCCTTTTTATCCCTTTCATCCCTGTTTATTTCTTTTGATCTTAGAATTTAAAGTTGATCCTAAAGTAATATGAAACTTGCAATTATCCTGATTTTCATAACTTTTCCCTCGTTTGCCTCGGCACAAAAAGCCGTGAAGATCGGAAACGTGACGGGCGAAGTTTATCGTTATAAAAATTTCACCTCAAAATTCGTCGAAGCCAGAAATATTGATGTTTGGCTTCCGTCGGATTATTCAAAAAACAAAAAATACGCCGTCGTTTATATGCACGACGGGCAGAATCTTTTCAATCCGAAAGAATCTTACGGCGGCGTTGATTGGGGAATTGACGAAACGCTCGAAAGATTGAGCGGCGAAGGAAAAATCAAGGCGGCAATCGTCGTCGGCATCTGGAATACGCCGAAACGAGTCATCGAATACGCGCCGCAAAAGGCTTACGACATTGCCAATCGAAAAAACATCAAAAATTCGCCGCTTGCTAAACCGCAAAAAGCCGAATCCGACGAATATCTGAAATTTATCGTTTCAGAACTGAAACCGTTTATTGATAGAAATTACGCAACCGCAGCCGACCGTGCGAACACTTTCATCATCGGTTCGAGTATGGGCGGACTGATTTCGCTTTACGCAATTTCGGAATACCCGGAAATTTTCGGCGGCGCGGGCTGCGTTTCAACTCATTTTCCGCTCGGCAGCGGCATTATGCTCGAATATATGAAAAGGCATCTGCCCGCGCCGAAAACTCACAAAATCTATTTCGATTACGGCACGGAAACTTTGGACGCGCAATACGAACCCTATCAATTAAAAGCTAACGCGATTATGAAAAAGAAAGGCTACAAACAAGGTAAAAATTGGATGACGCGCAAATTTGAAGGCGAAGAACATTCGGAAAAATCGTGGCGCAAGCGCGTTGATATTCCTTTGACGTTTTTATTGAGTGAATAGAATCGAAAAGAATTTTTAGCCACGAATTACACAAATGAACACGAATAAGAATTATTTATTGTTTTATTTTTATTCGTGATATTCGTGCAATTCGTGGCTAAAAATTCTTTGTATTAACTTCAAAAATCCTAATTTTGCGGTAAAAGATTTCCCGCAAACTCGCCGATTTTACCGGCAAAATCATCAGAAACATCGTCCGCATCCGGCGCAAGCCGCATCATTTCCGCCACAATCGCCGAGCCGACAACCGCCGCGTCCGCATATTTCCAAGTTTCTGCAACCTGTTCCGCCGTTGAAATTCCAAAACCGACGGCAATCGGCAAATCGGTGTATTTTCGTAATCTTTGCACAAGATTTTCAGCGTCATTGCTCGTTTCATTTCTCGCGCCGGTCACGCCCGCGCGTGAAACCGCATAAACAAAACCGCTTGCCTTCGCACAGATTTTTTCAAGTCGTTCATCGCTCGAAGTCGGCGCGGCGAGCATTATCAAAGATAGATTTTTCGCATTTAAAACCATCCGAAATTCTTCGGCTTCCTCCGGCACTAAATCCGTCACCAAGATTCCGTCAACGCCTGATTCTTTCGCTGCTTCGACAAAATTTACCAAGCCGAATTGCAAAATCGGATTAAAATAACTGAACAAAATTATCGGCGTTTCGCAACCGTTTTCTCTGACTTCTGCGACGATTTGCAAGATGCTTTTGACATTAATCGGATTTCGCAAAGCGCGTTCGGCGGAAGCCTGAATCGTCACGCCATCCGCGACCGGATCGCTGAACGGAACGCCGAGTTCGATAACGCTTGCGCCTCGTTTGTCGAGTTCTAAAATCAATTCTCTCGTCGTTTGCAAATTCGGATCGCCCGCGACGATGAACGGAATAAACCCGCCGCGATTTTCCGCTTTCAAATTCGTAAATTTTTCGTCAATTGGATTTTTCATTATTTCGCCGCCAACATTTCCTGCACCTGATTAACATCTTTGTCGCCGCGCCCGGAAAGATTGCAGATAATTGTTTGCGACGCGGACATTTCAGGTGCGAGTTTTAGCAAATGGGCAATCGCGTGTGAGCTTTCGAGCGCAGGAATAATGCCCTCGGTCTGCGATAAAATCTGAAACGCCTTCAACGCTTCGTCGTCGGTCGCCATTGCGTATTCGACGCGCCCGATTGACTGTAAAAAAGCGTGTTCCGGTCCGACCGAAGCATAATCTAAGCCAGCCGAAATTGAATGTGTCAGCGCGATTTGTCCATCACTGTCCTGCAAAAGCCAGCTTTTTGTTCCCTGCAAAACGCCGATTTTGCCGCCGCCGGCTTTGTTAAATCTGGCTGCGTGTTCACCCAAAGAATTTCCCTTGCCGCCGGCTTCAACGCCGATCATTCGCACGTTTTCGTCGTTCAAAAACGGATGAAACAAACCAATCGCATTCGAGCCGCCGCCGACGCAAGCGACTAACGCATTCGGCAATTCGCCGGTTTTTTCTAAAAACTGCTGCCGCGATTCCTTGCCGATAACCGATTGAAAATTTCTGACCATCAACGGATACGGATGCGGACCTAACGCGCTTCCCAAAAGATAATAAGTCGAATCAACATTCGTCACCCAATCGCGCAAGGCTTCGTTAATCGCATCTTTTAATGTCCGCGAACCGGAATCAACGCCGCGCACTTCCGCGCCCATCAGACGCATCCGAAAGACGTTCAATTCCTGCCGCCGCATATCTTCCGTTCCCATATAAACGACGCATTGCAGCCCAAACAGCGCACAAACAGTTGCCGTCGCCACGCCGTGCTGTCCCGCGCCGGTTTCGGCGATAATCCTCTTTTTGCCCATCCGACGAGCCAGCAAAATCTGCCCGACGGCGTTATTAATTTTATGAGAGCCAGTATGTCCCAAATCTTCGCGCTTGAGATAAATCTGTGCGCCGCCGAGCGTTTCAGACAATCTTTTCGCGTGAAAAAGCGGTGTCGGACGACCCGAAAAATCCTTCAACAACTGCAAAAATTCGTCCTGAAAATCCGCATCATCGCGCACCGCAAAATAAGCGTCCGTCAATTCCTCAAGCGGCGACATCAGCGTTTCGGGAACAAAACGCCCGCCGAATTCGCCCCAGTACCCACGTTCGTTTGGTTGGTAATTCATAAAAATTTTAGTGATTGTTGGGATTATCCCCCGCCAAACCTTCGGCAATCGCGGCTGAATTCAGATTGTTATCGGCGGAAATAAATGTAATGGCGGATAATCCTTTATTCTGGCGTAAGCGATTTGCTTCCAATGCCGATCCGAGTTGAACTGCATCATAACCTCGAAGTTCGTGTTTATTGGCAATCTGCATTGCCGCCTCAACAAGTTGGGAAGTTAGATTGGTTTTAACGAATCTTCTGCGAAAATCTCTCTGAAATCGAAAAATCGCTTTTTGTGCATCTGTTTGTGTAAGTGTCAAACCTTTTCTACGCCTTGCAATTGCTGAAACTACTTCAACTCCGGTCATCGGTGCAATAAAAATCAAGTTATTTGTTGACGGTTTGAGCAATCCGATAATCCATTTTGAACCCGTTTCCACGATGTAGCGTTTGACCAAATCGCTGCTGTCAAAAAAATATGCGTTCATTACCGACGCTCCTGAATAATCGTTTCCGAAATCGGTTCGCCTTCGATTTCTATCGGCTCAAAATCGTCATCTTCGTCTGTCATTTCTTCGGGAATATACGAAATAAATCCTTCGTCGAATAATTGCTGCAAAAATTCCTTTTCTGTAATCTGCGGCTTTGCAGATTCGTTCGATTCGGTTTCTTTCAACAGTTTTTCTTTTAATTCCTGCTGTTGATTTACCGGCAATCTGTAAATTTCCTTCAAAATTTCGGTCGTCGTCATCATAACTTTTCACCTCTCAATTTTAGATTTTAACACACCTCAATTTTCGCCTAAATCTTCCTTTTCCAACTTGAATTCTTCTAAAAGCGCGAAGAAAAGGTCAACAGCTTTTTCTTCGTCAAAATTTACTTTTTCTAAAATTCTCAAATTCCAACCCAATGCACCTCTGTCTTCGTTAAATTTTCGTTGAACAAATTGATCAAATTCAATAAAGAACTTTCCGGTATTAAAATTCGATTTGCTTAACTTAATTGCCGATTCAAATCCACTAAGATAACGATTTATGAATGTTAATGATTTTAATCCAACGACCATTGTTGGATATAACTGCATAACATCTAAAAGTCCATATAAAGATTGCGGCGTTTTTCGTATAATTTTTTTTGACTTTGAAATGAAGTTAATAAGTTTTATTTTATCTTTTTTTCCTTTGATTTCTTCAATTCCACTACAAATATCAACTGTAAAAGCCTTTGTATCATAAATTGCTCGGTAAACATTTTCGTGCAAAAGACCGCCCGCGAGATACATTTTTGGAAAAATCTTTTGAACTTTCTTCGCAATTTCCCAATCGAAAGTTTCGCCCGTTCCACCGTGTTCGTGTCGTGAATAAGCGTCGAGCAAAACAGCGTCAACTTCGTATTGCAAAACGTCTTCGGGCTTAAATTCGGGCGAAACTCTGAATGCTTTGATAATTTCGAGATTTGTTTTCGCCTTTAATTCACGCGCAAATTCGGGCGTTTCTTCGCCGTGGAGTTGGAGTGCGCCGAGTTTTGCAATCGAAGCGATTTCGGCGATTTTATCCAAACTTTCATTCACGAAAACGCCGACTTTCAAAATTTCTTTTGGCAATTGTTCGATAATCTCACGCGCTTTTTCGGGCGCGATATAACGCGAACTTTTTTCGTAAAAATTAAAGCCGAGCGCGTCCGCGCCGAACTTTGCCGAAATCAGCGCGTCTTCGAGATTTGTAATGCCGCAAATTTTAACCTTCGTCATAAGTTTTTTGCCACGAATTACACGAATTAACACGAATAAAAAAACATTCTAAGACTTCTTATTTGTGTTAATTCGTGTAATTCGTGGCTAACTTCTTTAATTCTTCCGTTGCATTTCCGCTTCGCATTAGAGTTTCGCCGATTAAAAAACCTGAAAAACCGAGTTCGCGCAATTCCAAAATCTCGGCTTTCGTCGAAAGTCCGCTTTCGGTAATCATCAGTGCGTCGTTGGGAGCGTGTTTGATCAATTCACGCGAAACGTCGAGCGAAACTTTGAAAGTGTGCAGATCACGATTATTGATGCCGATAATTTTCGCGCCGATTTTTTTGACGCGCTCTAATTCTTCCAAAGTATGAACTTCGACGAGCGCGTCGAGTCCCAATTCGCGTTCGGCTAAACCGTGCAATTTCGTCAAAGTTTCATCATCGAGCATCGCCGCAATCAATAAAATTATATCCGCGCCCGCGTCCGCCGCTTCGTAGATTTGAAATTCATCGAAAATAAAATCCTTTCGCAAAAGCGGCAATTCGACAGCGTTTCGCACCGTTATTAAATCTTCCAAACTGCCGCCAAATCTGTCTTCTTCCGTCAAAACTGAAATCGCGCACGCGCCGCCGCTTTCGTAATTCCGTGCGACTTCGGCGACATCAATTTCATCATTTATCACGCCTTTCGACGGCGAAGCGCGTTTGATTTCGGCGATGATATTGATTTGATTTCTTTGCAGATTTTCGCGCAAACGATGTCGTTTCGCCGTTTCGCGTATTGCGATTGCCGCGCTTTTCAATTCGCCGAAATCGCGGTTAGCTTTAGCGATTTTAAGGCGTTTCTTTTTTAATTCGATGATTTCAGTTAAAAATGTTGACATATTCCAAAGGCAGAAACCCGCGCGTAAGCAAGGTTGCAAAACGCTAAATTACGGCATCCTTGCTTACGCGCGAGTTTCTGCCCCATTTGTTAAACTCACTAAATTATTTAATTTATCCAAAGCCGCGCCGCTTTCCAAACTTGTCGTCGCAAGTTCTACGGCTTCCTCTAAATTTTCCGCTTTGCCGCCGACGTAAATCGCTGCCGCCGCGTTTAATAAAACGAGGGAACGCGCTGCTTCCTCACGTCTATTCTCTAAAACCTCTTTGATAATTTCGGCGTTCTTTTCGGGATTTCCGCCGCGCAGATTTTCCAGATCGGCAATAGAAACTCTTTTGAAACCTAAATCTTCCGGCGCGATTTCAAAAAACTTTAAAAATTCGGGCGTAACTTCGGCAATCAAAGTTTTATCGGAAACGGTGATTTCGTCCAAACCGTCGAGTCCGTGAACGACCCACGCGCGTTTTGTTCCGAGCGCGCGCAGCGTTTCGGCGACTTGCGGAACGAGTGCCTTGTGCCAAACGCCCATAATTTGAAACGGCGCGTTTGCCGGATTCGTCATCGGACCGAGCAAATTAAACGTCGTGTGAACGCCCAATTCCCTTCTGACGGCGGCGACGCGAGCCGTCGAAGCGTGATAAAGCGGCGCGAACATAAAGCAGATGCCGATTTCGTTCAAACATTTTTCCGAAGTTTCGCGGCTTGCCGAAACATTTACGCCCAAAGCCGAAAGCACGTCCGCACTTCCCGAAAGTGAAGTTGCGGCGCGGCTTCCGTGTTTGGCAACCGGCAAACCCGCGCCCGCAATAACGAAAGCGGCGGCGGTCGAAACATTGAAGGTTTTGACCTTGCTCGAACCCGTTCCCGCCGTATCAATAAAATCAGTGTGAATCGTATTGATTTTGACGGAATGTTCGCGCATCGCTTCCGCCATTCCCGCGAGTTCTTCAATAGTTTCGCCTTTGATTGCCAAGGCGACAAGCGCGGCGGAAATCTGCGTGTCGGTCGCTTTATCGCTCAGAAGTTCGTCTAACAAATGTCGCGCTTCTTCGCGTTTGATGTTTTGTCCCTGCATCAAATGAAGCAAAATATTTTTCAAACCCTTCGGCGGCTCCTCGTCCGTCCGCAGAGGTGTCGGCAGAATCCACGCCGGACGAACCGCGCTTTGATTTTCTGAAATTTGCATAATTTTTATGTATTATTTTAACGCAAAAGCGCAAAGGCGCGAAGACGCAAAGGATTTAAATTTCAACTAAAAAAAACAGTCATTCGGGTTTTTGCTTTAAGTTTTACTTTGCGTCTTCGAGCCTTTGCGTTAAAAATAATTCTTCCAATCAAAAAATCGCCGCCGAAATTTTTACTTCGACGACGATTCTTCTAAAATTCGATTTTTGCAAAAGGCTCTCGCCTCGCGCTCAAACAAAAGAATCGCTGCGCGAACGCCAACGCCGCGCTTGAGTTTCGTTTGAGTTGTAGCGATTTTTTCCCATCGAGCCGTAAAATGTTTTACAATCTTCATTTATAACCGACCGAAAAAAAAACCGCAAACTATGAATGAACTATTTCAAACCGCAAATCGTCCCGATGAAAGTTTATTTTACCGCAAAAATGACCGCAGCGACGTTCGGCTCGGCGAGGTCGTTTCCGTTCGTGAGGATGATTACGCTGCGGCTGACATCGTGATAATCGGCTGTCCGCAGGACGAAGGCGTAATCCGAAATAACGGACGCGAAGGCGCGAGACTTGCGCCGGACGCAATTCGGCGCGAATTTTATAAATTAACGCCGTTTGGCATCAAGACGAAAATTTTCGATTTCGGCAATACGATTATTAAAGATACCTTGGAAGAAACGCACGACGCGCATTGCCGGATTGTGACGCAAATTTTGAACGACGAAAAAAAAGTGATCGCGCTCGGCGGCGGCAACGACGTATCTTACCCGGACGGCTGCGCGATGTCGGAAGTTTTCGGCAAGTCTAATTGGATTGCGATAAACATTGACGCTCATTTCGACGTTCGCGCCGACCAGCCGCGCAACAGCGGAACGCCTTATCGTCAGCTTCTCGAAGAAAAACTTTTGAAACCCGACTATTTTTACGAAATCGGTTTTCAGCCGCAGCTTGCTTCGCCGGTTTACTACCGATATTTACAAAATTTAGGTGTTAATATAATCAGCCTCGACCAACTGCGTTCGCGTGAAACGGCTGATTTGGAAATCCGCGAATTAATTCGACAGAAATTTATCAGTCACAGTTCATCGTTCAGCACTTTTTTCGGATTCGATATTGATGCGGTGCGGTCGTCGGAAGCACCGGGCGTTTCCGCACCGAATCCGTTCGGTCTTCGAGCCGGGGAATTTTTAACGCTCGTGCAATTTGCCGCGAAACTGTCGAATACAAAGTTAATCGAGTTTACCGAAGTCAATCCGAATTTCGATATTGATAACCGCACAGCGAAACTGGTTGCCGTTGCGATGCACCGATTTTGCGCCGGTTAACATAAAAAAGCTAACTTCCCGTGAAGTTAGCCAAAATTATAAAGCTCAAAAGAAGCTCAAAAAAATTTTAATTTACTGTAATTTCTATCCCCGAACGCTGCGTCCGGTCGCTAAACGATAAATAGCCAAAACTACGATTGCGCCGATTATCGAGAAAATGAAACTCGGTATACTGCCGGCAATATTGTCGAACGAACTGACCATCGGAAATCCGACCAAACTGCCGACAAAGCCACCGACCACAGCACCGATAATGCCGAGAATTGTCGTTAAAATTACGCCGCCGCCATCAGGTCCCGGCATAATTAATTTTGCCAGATAACCTACTACAAAACCTAAAATCAACCAAATAATTAATGAAATCATTTTTTTCCTCCGTGTTTTTCTTGAATGGTTATCAAAATATTTTCACATTTTGAATTTTAACTTCTGCCGATGTTTAAGCAATCCTGATGCCACGTTAAAAAGTAAATTTTAATATTTTAAAAAAGCCTTTTTATATGGCTTAAAACGCATTTCAGTAAAGTTATCCAATGACTGCTCGTATTATATTCATACGTTTTTATACTTTCTGCAAATTGACTGCGAACTAAATTAATAAAAAATTAGATTCTGAATGAATTTCGCACTTTAGAACTTCGGGTCTGAAGAATTTATGAGTTAGCGATTTTTTTGTAATTAACCGAAATTCCCAAAATGTTCCGGTAAACTTCGCTGCATCCGGCACTCATTAATTCCTTTTCCGTCCAGCCGCCGGTCAAAACGCCGATTGTTCTCAAATTTATTTTCGCCGCCGCTTCCGCGTCATAAACCGTATCACCGATGACGACGACTTTTTTCTTATCTAATTTCTTATTTATTTTTCCGAGTTTACCAAGAGCGGCGACGAAAATATCCGGTTCGGGTTTCGACTTTTCTGCGTCGTCGGCTGAAGTTTCGGCTTCGATCAAATCTTCGATTTGTGCGATTTTTTTGTAAACTTCAACTTCATCGGCATTTGCCGAGCTTGCCAGAACAATCGGTTTTTCATCGGCTTTTATTTTTTCGAAAAGCTCGCGCACACCCGGAAAGGGTTTTATTTTCGGCAAAAACTCACGTTTAAATATCTCGCCGCGTTCTTTTTCAATCGCCTTTCCGAATTCTTTAATTTCCTTTTTCAAAAGAAATTGCGGTAAAAATTGGTCGCCGCCTTTGCCGACCTGCCGCCTCGCTTCATAAAATTTTACGCCTTTGCCGAACTTTTTGAACGCTTTGACCCACGCTTCGGCGTGATAATCAACCGAATCAATCAAAGTGCCGTCAACGTCAAATATAAATGCTTCTATCAAAATCAAAATCACACTCCCTTTTTCGTTTTTTGGTTTTTTCAATCTAACAAATCCGCGTCAAACTTGACAGCCTGTAAAGGTTTTCGCTATTTTATTAGTTCGCTTTAAATTAATCTTAGGCGAAAGGAATAGTCAGTTAGCTCAGTGGTAGAGCACTACCTTGACACGGTAGGGGTCAGCAGTTCAAGTCTGCTACTGACTACCAATTTTATTTTTGATAAGATGCTTACAAAGAACTTTGCATTTTTTGGACGAACTACTACGACGCGCTAAACGCAGCGCGTAATTTCGGCGTTTTT
>JALYQJ010000185.1 GCA_030855875.1 Acidobacteriota bacterium | reverse complement strand
CCTTTACGATTATGCTCAAAGTCCACAACGAAGGTGTCGGCATCGCCGGCATTTATTCGTTTGAAATCGCCAATATGAAAGCCGAAAAAGCGATGAATATTTCAAAGGCAAACGAATATCCGCTTCTCTGCACGGTCGAGGAAGAGTAAATGAAAATTGCGGGTTTCATCTGGCTGGAAGAAATCGTTCAGAAACTTATTTGGAAACATTCAGTTGAAACTTAAGAGGTGCGCGAGATTTTTCTCAACAATTCCAAGTTTCGTTTTATTGAAAAAGGACATCGAAAAGACGAAAATGTTTATGCGGTATTCGGTCAAACCGATGCCGGACGTTATTTGTCCTGTTACTTCGTTTATAAAAAAGACAATCGCGCATTGATTTTGTCAGCGAGAGATATGACCGATGCGGAGAGAAAAAGATATGGCAGAAAATAAAAGCTCAGTTTCAAAAGCAAGTTCTTACAAAGAAATCGGCGAGTATTGGGACGCGCACGATGCAGGCGAAATTTGGGACGAAACCGAAGAAGCGAAATTTGAAGTTGCTTTGCAATCCGACGTTTTTTATTACGCGGTGGAACCTTCGCTATCGTCAAAACTTCACACGATTGCCGAACGGCGCGGCGTATCGGCGGAAACTTTGATAAATCTTTGGTTGCAGGAAAAGTTGAATCAGGAAATAGGAAGATAAAAGAATTATGAAACTCTTAAACCAAAAGAACATCTGTTTTGTTTTAATCCTTACTTTATTTTATTTTAAAAACTCACAAGCTCAAACAAAAGTTTTTTCCGAAGCGAAAGGTTCACGAGCGGCGGATAACAAAATTTATGATTATGAAAAATGGTTTTTTTCAATTGGCAAGGATAAATACGAAATAAACAAAAGCGGTCGCGGCAAAAGAATGAAAGAAAATAGTTCCGTCAGCACTTTTCGTTTTTCAATTGAAGACGCAGACTATATTGATAGAATTATATATTTTGCTGAATATAAAAATGATTTGTTATTGGTTGGAGAACTGAGCTTTGGTCTTGACGGAGGCGGATTTATCATTCGCCTTGACGGAAAAACGCTAAAAACAAAATGGCGAACTGATATATCGGCACTTAATATCGCACAAGGTTTAATCGAAGATAATGCGACTTACCTAGCAGGAGTTGGTTTTGTTTCTAAAATTAGCTTGGAAACCGGAAAATATATTTGGAAGCATGATGATTTATACCGCAAGTATAAGGAATCAGGTGCTTTCAATGTTTTTGAGATTCCTAAAATTGAACAGAACATAATTACTTTCACAGAAAATCAAGATATGTATAAGCGTCCGCAGAACATAATTAAATTCAACAAAACCGACGGAAAAGTCATCGAAGTAAAAGTTAATTAGAAATATGTTAACCAGAGAATTAGAAGAAACATTGAGCTACGCGGTTGACGAAGCCGTTAAATATAAACACGAATACGTTACTTTAGAGCATTTGCTTTACGCTTTGCTCGAAGATTCGGCGGCGCGGGACATTTTGTATAATTGCGGCGCACAGATCGAGGGAATCGCCAAATCGCTCGAAGATTATTTCAAAGATGTTTTGGAGAAAATGCCCGCCAAAGTGCAGCGCACGCCGGAGCTTACTTCGACGTTTCAGGCGACGATTCAATACGCGATTTTGCAGGCGGAAGGAAGCGGGCAGAAGGCGGTTGACGGCGGAAATATCTTAGCCGCGCTTTATCAAGCAGAACAAAGTTACGCGGTTTATCTGCTCAAACAGCAGGGCGTTTCGCGGCTCGATATGCTGAATTTTATCGCGCACGGAATTTCAAAAATTGATGTCGGCGATCCGCTTTTCGACGGTTTGGACGACGAAGAATTTGCCGAAGAACGCGCTGCGCCGAAAAAGCAAAAACCGCTCGAATCCTTTACGGTTGAACTCGTCGCCAGAGCCAGAGAAGGCGGAATTGATCCGATCATCGGGCGCGGCGAAGAAATTGAACGCACGATTCAGGTTTTGTGCCGCCGCAAGAAAAATAATCCGCTTTACGTCGGTGAACCGGGCGTTGGTAAAACTGCTCTGGCGGAAGGTTTGGCACTTAAAATTTCCGAAGGCGAAGTGCCGGAAGTTCTACAAAACGCGAAGATTTTTGCGCTCGATATGGGCGCGGTTCTCGCCGGAACACGCTATCGCGGCGATTTTGAACTGCGGTTCAAAGCGATTATTACCGACCTCAAAAAAGAGGAAAACGCGATTCTGTTTATTGACGAAATTCATACGATTGTCGGCGCGGGCGCGGTTTCCGGCGGTTCGATGGATGCTTCAAACATCTTAAAACCCGCGCTCGCCGACGGCAGTTTGCGCTGTGTCGGTTCGACGACTTACGCGGAATACAAAGCCGCTTTCGAGCGTGACCGCGCACTTGCGAGACGCTTTCAAAAAATCGAAATCGGCGAGCCGACGGTTGAAGAAACTTACGAAATTTTGAAAGGCTTGAAAAAGTTTTACGAACAGCATCACGGTGTCAAATATTCGGA
>JALYQJ010000182.1 GCA_030855875.1 Acidobacteriota bacterium | reverse complement strand
AATCGGAATTCGAGGAAAAAAATATTTTGTGTATTGACTGCAACAAAAATTTTGTCTGGTCAATCGGCGAACAAACTTTTTACCGCGACAAAGGATTACAAAATCCGCCGAAACGATGCAAAGAGTGTAAACAGGCGAAAAACGAAAGATTGGCGGCAATTGCCGCGGCGCAGGCGGCAGGTATCAAACAGCGAATCGAAGTCGCCGTCAATTGTGCTCGATGCAGCAGTCAAACCACGGTTCCGTTTTATCCGTCGCAAGGTCGCCCGGTTTTTTGCCGCTCGTGTTTTTTGGAAATGAACCCGAATTTGATAAAACAAGACGATCATTAATTGTATTTGTCTTTTCAAAAACACCCACAAAAAGGGCGAAAATTTCACGAATTTTTGCCCTTTTTGCAATTGAATTTTACTATTAAAGCTAAAATTAAGGATAAAATTTGCATCATACTAATTTCCTCAGCAAATGATTTATTTCGACAAGTGATTTTGTTCGCCGGGCTGAAACAAGTTTTGTTTATAATTTCTCATTCCGGTTCATCCAAAAGTTTCTTTGCCGACGATTTCGGCTCTAAAATAAATAGCGTAATGTTCTGTCGAAACATATCACACGGATTTGGTTTTTATGAATATTTTCCGTCTTCGGCGCGTTGAAAATTACGCCGACATTTAATAAGAGGGCGGAAAATTATCATTCCAATTCATTTCCACCGTTCGTCAGATTAGGCTAAAATCAATAATATGTTTCGCAGAATTTATTTGGACAACAGCGCGACTACGCCGATTGACCCGGAGGTCGTCGAAGCGATGCTTCCGTTTTTGACGGGAAAATTCGGCAACGCTTCGAGCATTCATTATTTCGGTCAGGAAGCTCGCGCAGCAGTTGATAAAGCGCGTCATCAGGTTGCCGTATTGATAAATGCGCGTCCGGCAGAGATCGTTTTCACTTCCGGCGGAACAGAATCGAACAATCTAGCGATTCGCGGACTTGTCGAAGCGAATGAAAAATACGGGAAACATATTATTACCTCACAAATCGAGCATTCAGCCGTGAAAAGCGTCTGCGAGGATTTGGAAAAACGCGGTTATGAAGTAACTTATTTGCCGGTTTATGAAAACGGCATTGTGCAAATTGACGATTTAAAAAAGGCGGTTCGCCCCGACACGATTTTGATTTCGATTATGACGGCTAATAATGAAATCGGAACGATTCAGCCGGTTGAAGAAATCGGGAAATTCGTTCGCGCTTTGCGGGAAGACGGACGAAAAATCTGGTTTCACACCGACGCGGTGCAGGCAGTTGGGAAAATTCCGGTTGATGTCGAAGAAATCGGCTGTGATTTGCTTTCGCTTTCCGGTCATAAAATAAACGCTCCGAAAGGAATCGGCGCGTTATATGTCCGGCGCGGCGTTCGGCTTCACGCGCAAAATATCGGCGGTCGGCAGGAACGCGAACGGCGCGGCGGAACCGAATCGGTTCATCAAATCGTCGCTTTCGGAAAGGCTTGCGAATTGGCGAAAAACAATTTATCCAAAAATGTCGCTTATTTAAATAATCTTAGAAATAAATTTGAAGACGCGGTTTCTGAGAATATTTCCGGCATCGTTTTTAATGGTGAACGGGCGCAGCGTCTGCCGAATATTTCAAATATTTCCTTTGAAAGTGTCGAGGGCGAAGGACTTTTGATAAATCTCGATTTGCAGGGCGTTGCCGTTTCGACCGGATCGGCGTGTTCGTCGGGCAGTTTGGAGCCGTCGCCGGTGATTCGCGCTTTGGGAAGACGCGACGAACTCGCGCGCGGAGCGATTCGTTTCAGTTTCGGAAAAGAAAATACGCCGGATGAAATTAATTATTTGCTTGAAGTTTTACCAAAAGCCATAGAAAATTTGCGGCGGCTCTCGCCGGTTTATGCAAAGCACTCCGCAAAATAAGTGTTTCGGCGCAGGCGAGTATTTCCCGAATTGCCGATGACTGTTTGCGGAATTTCAGTCGTTAATTTGTAGCAGTCTTTTTCCGAGCGATAGTTTTCACGGGAAATTGTAAACGTAATCGAATCCATCGCGTAATGTTCGGTTCGGTCTTCAAAAGACATTTCAAGTTTTTCCAAAACGCGCAGCGAAGGCAGATTTTCAGGATGTATCGCGGCATAAACTTTTTCAAAAAATAATGTCTGAAAACCTTATCGCAAGCAAGCCCGCGCCGCTTCGGTAGCATATCCGTTTCCCCAAAATTCTTTCAAATATCCGAACAATATTTCTACTTCTGACGATTTTTCAAAATACTGAAATCCGCTGTAACCGATTACTCCTCCGCTGTTTTTGTCGCAAACGCACCATATTCCGAAGCCGCGTTCCAGCCAGCGAGTGGCAAGTTTTTCCAAAGTAACGCGCATTTGTTCCGGTGTGCGGCGGTTCGCCGGAGAAAGATATTTTTGAACATCCGTATCGCTAAAGAGCAGATACGCGGCATCAAAATCGTCGGCTTCAAACATTCTCAAAATCAGTCGTTCGGTTTCAATAATCGGGAACTTGAATGTTTCATTAGTTGGTAATTTCATCTTGGTCTTTTCGGTTTCATTAACTTTAAATAAAAAATAACCTGCCGATGTTTCAACAGGTTATTTTATAAAAGTTTCGTCTAAAACTAACGAGCGACGAACATAATTTTTCAAATTTTAATTAATCGTCTGACATTATGATTCTTTTCATTTTGTTTCTCCTCATTACTTTTAGAAAACCTTTTCCTTCCTGTTCCGAATGCCTCTAATGGGCGATGTATACAATTTGCTAATTTTAATTAACCGAGAACTATGATTCCTTTCATTTTCTTTATCTCCTTTACAATGTTTTATTTCGTTACGTTTTTCATAAATACAATCGTTGTGCCAAAGCAAAAAAAACATAAAATAAAAGCAGTAAGCCGTCTTATTTCAATAGTTTGAGTAAAAAGATTTCATTTTCAGGGATCACAAAAGAATAATTCGTTCGTGCATATCAGGTTTTCATTTGCGGTTAATTAATATACAAAGCCAAAAAAAATCCTGTCTAAAATGGATACAGCTTTATCGAAATGCGTAAAATGTAATGCCTCAGTAAAAAGTTATGGAGTGATTTTTAGCCAAGTTAAGGCTTTGGACTACCGAATAATTCTTCGGCGATGTCCAAATCTTTGATTTGGCTTAATTTGTTTAAGGCTTTCACTAATTT
>JALYQJ010000136.1 GCA_030855875.1 Acidobacteriota bacterium | reverse complement strand
GCGCCACATTTTTATAGATTCAGAATATGGACTTTTTTGTAAAGATTCAAATATGAACAAAATCCGCCGTAAAAATCAAAATTGTTGTCGCTGTCGCACGAAACATCGGCTGAGATTCGGCGTGGCAATGTGAAAGATTTGAAACGCTAAAATTAAAATTATCCAGTCGGTTGTGAAAGATAGAGAAAGAATTTTCACGACCGATTTTCTTTTTGGAAAAACGAAATGCAAACAGCTTTGAAAGAAACAAAAGTTGAAACGGATTTTCGGGCGGACGAGATTTCCGAAAATTACCTCGAATCGAAAATCGGCAACACGCCGCTGATTCGTCTGCGAACGATTACAAAGGATTTGCCCGCAAATATTGAAATTTACGCCAAAGCCGAATTTTTAAATCCCGGCGGCTCGGTCAAAGATCGTGCGGCGTTGGCGATGATTACAGCGGGCGAAAAATCGGGCGAATTGACCCGTGACAAAACGATTTTGGATGCGACGAGCGGCAATACGGGAATCGCCTACGCAATGATCGGCGCGGCGCGCGGTTACAAAGTTGCGCTAACTTTGCCGAAAAACGCGAGCGCGGAACGCAAGCGCATTTTGAGAATTTACGGCGCGGAAATCATCGAAACCGATCAAATGCAAGGCACAGATGGCGCACAACTAAAAGCGAAAGAATTAGTCGCCGGGTTTCCCGACAAATATTTTTATCCCGATCAATACAACAACGAAAATAATTGGCGGGCGCATTACGACACGACCGCGCCGGAAATCTGGCGGCAAACCGAAGGGCGAATAACTCACTTTATCGCCGGTTTGGGAACGACCGGAACATTCATCGGCACGACCAAAAGATTGAAGGAATTTAACCCGAATTTACAGGCGATTTCGATGCAGCCGGATTCGCCGCTGCACGGTTTAGAAGGAATGAAGCATCTCGAAACGGCGATTGTGCCGGGAATTTACGATGCGAAAATCGCCGATGAAAACACCGAAGTTGCCACCGAAGACGCGCAAGATATGACGCGACGATTGGCGCGTGAAGAAGGCTTATTCGTCGGTGTCAGCGCGGGCGCAAATGTTTTTGCCGCGCTTCGTTTCGCGCGGGACTTAAGGAAAGATGCGGTCATCGTCACCATCCTTTGCGACGGCGGCGGCAAATATCTGAGCGAAAATTTTTGGAACGAAGCGTAAATCAGATTTTTGATTGAGTTTTGTTCTTGGTTCTTTGAAAATTTAGCAGCGTGTTAGGCGTGTAATTGTTTGATAGAGAAATTGTTTGTAATCAATCGGTCTGCGGATTAATTACAACGAGTTTCGAGCTAATTAAAAAGTTGGCTTAATAAGCGACAAAATAGTATGCTGTTTTTGTTATGAATACCACCAAAGCCTACGAAGAAGTTGTTGACTTCATTGCCGCCGGAACAACGCCGCAAAATGTTATCGCTTTTCGTCCGTCGGAAGCGGCGCAGGCGCGAATTGATAATTTGTTGTGGCGTGAAAAAGAAGGCGAAATATCCGGTGAAGAAAAATCGGAACTCGATCATTATTTACAACTCGAACATCTGATGCGATTGGCAAAAGCCCGCGCCCGCGATTTTTTGCCGAATGAGTAATCGTATCAGTTCCGAAATACGGCAAATGGTGGCAAGCCGAGCCAACTTCGTCTGCGAATACTGTTTGATAGCCGAGTCGGACGCTTACTTTAAATTTCAAGTCGAACACATCATCAGCCGCAAACACGTCGGCACTTCCGAATTGGAAAATTTGGCGTTGGCGTGTGTTTTCAGCAATCGCCACAAGGGCAGCGACATTGCAACTTTATCGTTTGAAACCGGCGGACTGATTCGCTTTTACAATCCGCGAGTTAATCGCTGGCGCGAGCATTTTCGATTAAACGGCGTAAAAATCGAATCTATAACGGAAATCGGCGAAGCGACAATTCGCATTTTGCAGATGAATCATAACGACCAAATATTAGAACGACAAGTTTTAAGCCGTCGCGGACGCTACCCAAGTGAAGCCGCGTTACTTGTCATAACCGAACATTAAACGCGACGTAAAATTCCGGCTTTTCTCAATTGTAAAAATAAAATGAACAGCCCATCAAAATCACACCGGCTTGACACGCTTCGAGTTTATCCTGTAAATTGCCATTTATATTGAACGAAACTTTTATAGAAGTGGAAAAATATAAAAGATTTCGGCGTGGCGATTTAAGGTAAAACTTGCTCCACGTAAAAAACTGCTAAAGAACCGCGAGAAAAATATTTTGGAAAACTCTCGTGCTTCAAACAGCGCGCGAGTTTTTTCGTTTTCGGGCGGTTAATTTTATGAGCGATTTTTCGATGGAAACTAAACTCGTCCACGCGGGCGAGCGGCGGACGCAGCCGATTGGACAGCCGGTTGCCACGCCGCTTTACGCGACGGCGACTTATACTTACGATTCGATGGTGGAAATGGAGGCGGTTTTTACGGGCGAAGGCGGCGATTACGTCTATTCGCGCTATGGAAATCCGACGGTTGCCGCGCTCGAAGACGCGCTCTGTGAGATTGAAGCGGGAACGGTTTCAGTCGCCTACTCTTCCGGGATGGCGGCGATTCACGCCGCGCTGATGGCTTGCGAACTCGCGCCCGGTTCGGTCGTGCTTGCGTCGCAGGATTTATACGGCGCGTCGTTCGATTTGCTGAATAAAATTTTCGGCTCGTTCGGCGTGAAAATGAAAACGGCGGATTTTAACGCGCTTGAAGAATTGCAATCGAAAACGGCTGAATTTAAACCGCGCGTTTTGCTGGCGGAGACGATTTCCAATCCGCTTTTGAAAATCTGCGATATTGAAAAAGTCGCCGAAATCGCTCACGCAAATGGTGCGCGTCTTATCGTTGACAACACTTTCGCTTCGCCTTATTTATGTCAGCCTTTGACTTTAGGCGCGGATTTTACGGTTCATTCGGCGACCAAATATCTGAGCGGACACGCCGACGCGATGGGCGGAATCGTCGTTTCCGGCGATGAATTCGACCGCAATACGCTCGTCGGCGTGTTGAAACTGGTCGGCGGCGTTCTGAGCGTTTGGGAAGCGCACCAGATTTTGCGCGGCGTGAAAACTCTCGCTTTGAGAATGGAAAAACAATGCTCGAACGCGCAGATTTTAGCCGAAACTCTGGCGCGAAACGAGCGCGTCGAGCGGGTTTATTATCCGAATTTGTCGGGCGATAAAGAATTGACAAAAAAAGTGTTGCGCGGAGATTTTGGCGGCGCGTTGGTTTCGATAAGATTGAAAGACGATACGACGGAAGCCGCGTGGAGATTTATGGACGCTTTAAAGTTATGCGTTCGCGCGACGAGTTTGGGAGACGTTTATACGCTCGTTTCGCATTCGGCTTCGTCGTCGCATCGAGAACTTTCGCCAAAAAAACGGGCGGATTTGGGCATCACCGACGGCTTAGTGAGAATCTCGGTCGGCATCGAAGACGTGAAGGATATTATCGCAGACATTGAACAAGCGTTGAAAAAGTAATCGTATGAGTAATGTGAATTTAAGAAAAATTATCCACAGATGAACACAGATAAACACGGATAGGAATATGATTTTTATTCTCAAATATTGGATTTATCTGTGTTCATCTGTGTTCATCTGTGGACGAAAAATAAAATTATGATTTTGGTAAGCGAAGAACTAGTAGCGCAAATCAAAGCGCACGGCGAGCGCGATTATCCACACGAGTGCGGCGGAATGTTAATCGGACATTTTGACGCTGAAACAGGTAAAACAGTCGTCGAATTAATGCCGATGGAAAATGCGTCGGAAGAATCTACGCGGCACAATCGCGTTTTGATTTTGCCGAAGGAAGTTCTTCGCGCCGAGCGTTACGCCCGTTCCAAAAAACTCGATGTCGTCGGCTATTATCATTCGCACCCGGACGACCGCGCCGTGCCGTCACAGTTCGATTTAGACCACGCGCTTCCGGTTTGGTCATACATTATCGTTTCGGTTTTACAGGGAAAAGCGGTGGACGTTCGCGCGTGGGAAATGGAAAACGACCGCTCGAAATTTAATGAAGAAACGCTGAAGTGTGAATGCTGAACGCTGAATTTAAATTCAGCGTTCAGCATTCACAC
>JALYQJ010000125.1 GCA_030855875.1 Acidobacteriota bacterium | reverse complement strand
GCCGATTGTTCCGATATTTCCCGAAGGTCCGGCAATGATATAAATTTCCTGTCCCTGTTGGGCGAGTGTGCGGCAGTAAGATTCAAAATCTTCCCACGGTCCCTGATTATTGGCGGCGAGCTGCGGCATAATATTCGTCATTAAAAACGTCGCCGAATTATCTTCAATCGAGCGCGTCCTATCGCCCGAAGGCGTTAGATGCCCGCGATCATAACCCGAACCCGTATAATCCTGAGTCGTTACCTGATACCAGCCCGCAGGCAGAGCCGGATCGGGACGAAAATCGTCCTGCCGGTTAGCCGAACCGATCCAACTGCTGTCGAGCCGCCACGCAACCCAATTCGCCGTCGCCTTGCTGCGGTTATACGAAAGCGAATACTGCGGTTTGAACATCAGATAATTGTTTTCATTGGAAGTATCGGGTGTTGCGTTGGTTGGATTACCCAGGAGAAGCGGATTGTCGGCGGCAAACGGCGCATTTATATTCAGCAAAATCGCCGTGTTCGCCGTGCGCGATTGCGCGTCGGTAATCGTGACGGCTAGATTTCGTGTGCCGCCTTCGATATTGCCGGGAATCGTGTAGGCGAATGAGTAAATATTATCGTTCGCCGTTACGTCGCCGTTCGTGCCGTTGTCGAAAAATATTTGATTTGATTCGCCGCCGATGTTTGAAAGATTCGCCGTCACGGTGATGCCGGTGCTTGGCGGAGTGTCGGCGAGCGTGACGCGAACGGTCAATAAAACATTCGCGGCGGGCGCGGCGACATTCGGATTTGCCGAACCGCCGCCGGAAAGCGGAACGGCAATCGTGCCGCACTGCGTCGGAGCGGTCGCGGAATTGCGCGGCGCGGGCGCGGCGACGGTAAAATCGCTCGCATTTTGGTCGGTATCGAAACAGCCCGTTCCGCTGCGCTGCGCCGAAACGGTAATGCCCATTCCGGTGATTGGTGTCGAGCCTTCAAAACAACCGCCGTTGCCGTAGCCGACAAAATCCACGATGCTCGAATTGTTTGCCGGACACGTGCCTGAAAGCGCGACGGTAGTATTAACGACCGCGACTTTTCCGTCAACCGGATGCATATTAATCGTTCCGGTCGCGTCCGCTGTCGGCAGAGCCGCGCCGCTGCCGTTCGCGCTCGCCGCCTGCTGAATCAAATAATACTGTCCCGGTTGGAGCGTCACATTCGGCAGAGCCGTCGTCAGCCAGCTCGCGCTTCCCGAATATGAAAACTGCACCGACCAGCCGCTAAGATTGACGGGCGCGGTCGAACGATTAAAAATCTCGATAAAATCATTACGAAACGGTGAAGCCGAAGCCACGCCGCCGCCGCCGAAAACCTGGCTGATAACGATATTCGGCGAAACCATAGCAGATGCGTCCGCCGCATTCGGTTCAGTTTCCTGCGCCGCTGCCGTAAAACTCAAAACGAGCCAAACAGCAAGCAAAATAATACCGGCTAAACCAAAATAAAACTTCTTCATTAAAAATTCCTTTTCTTATTTTTGTATCAATTGTTAAAAACTACGCAGGGGAAATTAGTCGGTTAATCAAACAAATGTCAGATTTTCAGACGCAAATAAATTCAACAGTTTCTTATGAGGCGAAACCTTGCCGTAAAAGTTGTATTAAAAAACGAGTAAGTTTAACCTGCGACAGTAAAAATCGAACTGTTTTTTATCGCACCGGGCGCGGAAAACTGACCGGACTTTTATTTCCCGCTTTATCAACGGCGCGAACGCCGAAAAAATAATTGTCCTTAGACATTCCCTTCATCACGAAATTCGTCACGTTGCCGACCGTTTGCGAATTTGTCCAAACCGGCGAAACGGTGTCGCGCCAGACGATTTCGTAACCGGCGATGTCGCTCTCGGCGGAAGCGTCCCATTTGATTTCCGTGTCGTTGCCGAGACGCGCCGTGACCATTCCGACGTTTTTCGGTCGCGCCGGAGCGAGTGCCAGATTCGCCAGCGACGCGGCATTGACGCGCGTCACGTTCGCCACGTAATCGAAATCAACGAACTCGGGCGTGTCGCCGTAAAATTTCCCTTCGCGTATGCCGACGTTTTGGTGCTGGTGGTCGTAATCTTCATTCGGTTCGGTAAAGCGGACGGCGGCGAATCCGCGCTCGACAAACGGAATGTGATCGCCGCCGCGCAAGTATCGGTCGCGGCGATAGATCATCATCACCGCGAATTTCGGCGAATATAAATCGGCGGTTTCCTTGATAAATCTCGCTAATTGACGCGAAGCCGAATCGTTTTCGCCGCCCGTGCCGCGCCGTGTTGTCGCTTCCTGTTCGGTTTCGTTTGACGGAACGCCTTCCGAAAAAACTCTAACGGAATTTCTGTCGCGCGAATTTTTAAAAGTCGTCACGCCGCCGATGATGTCGTTGGTAAACATCGCTTCGACGTTCATCTTTTTCTCGACGGCTTGTTTGGCGAAATGCGTCGCGCCCAAAAGTCCTTGTTCCTCGCCCGCGACGGTCATAAAAATTATCGTCGCGTCGAATTTTCGCTTGCTCATTACGCGCGCCATTTCGATGACGGCGGCTGAACCGGAAGCGTCGTCGTTCGCGCCCGGCGCGTCGCATTTCGCGTCCGCCGGATTCTGGCACATTGAATCGTAATGCCCGGAAACGACGTAAATTCTGTTCGGATCGGTTGTGCCTCGAAGCGTCGCCACGACGTTTGTGACGTTGATGGCGACGGGAACGCGACCGCGCGGCGGCAGCATCGCTTCCTGCAAATAAGTCTGCTTTTCGACCGCGAGACAGTTGCCGCAATCTGCCGAGATTTTGTTGAATTCAGCGAAAATCCAATCACGCGCCGCGCCGATTCCGCGCGTCGGATTGTCCTGCTCGGAATTCGTGTTGCGCGTCCCGAACGAAACTAATTTGCGAATATCGCTTTCGATTCGTTTGGCGGAAATTTCCTTCAGCATTTTAACGATTTCCGGGTTCGGTTTTTCCTTCGATTTCTGCGCGAAAACATCAAAAGCGAAAACGCAGAAACATAAAGCGAGAGCGGCGGTAATTTTTGATTTCATATTTTGAATTTGCGAAAAGTAAAGATTGTAATCACAGATTATCACAAATGAGCGCAAATTTTGAATCGAGAAATTATCACGCGCTTTTGCGGCGATGCGCGGCTAAAATCTCCTAAATCTTCAAATCGAGCTATCTTTCCAAAACATCGAAAGCCTGCAATCTGTTTCCGTCTGCCGAATAAAGCAGTCCGGCGGTTTCGTCAGTCGTAAAACGCGCGTCCGGTTCGGAAATCAAAACAAAACGCCCGTCTTTTCCGGTGTGGACGTTCACGCCGACTAAACCTTTTTTATCGAACGGTCGTGGCAAATCGGTGTAAAAATACATATAATTTCCGCGAATTTCCGACAGGCGTTGGCGGCGCAGGAAATAACCGGAAAGTTTTTCGATTTGCCGCACCGGATCAATCCGGTCAAGCAGACTTTCCTGAACATCGGAGCGCGAAGGCGTAACGCGGTTAATCGCGCCGCCGATGATTTTTCCGCGAATGCCCGAAGCCGTCGGAATATTCACCTGCAAATTGTTCAGACGATTAAAAAGATTCGGTGTTCTGGCTGAAATACCGAAAACGCTGATTCTGCCGGTGACATAATTTTTCGCCGAATTGCTCGCCAGAGTCGTTAAATCGAACGAAGAAAAACGCGATTTCAAACCTGACCAGCGAAGCGATAAAACGGAGCGCGCCAGACTCGCGCCGCGCACTAAATTTAGCGCGGAAGTCGCCAATCCGCCGTAACGAAAATAAAGCGCAGTCGCCCGCAAAGCGATTCCCGCGACAACGCGCAAAACACCGCGACTTGGAGATTTGTGTTTGACGCGCCAGATTTCCTGATTTTGGATTTTAGATTTTGGATTTTGGATTTCAAGAAACGAACTTTGAGTTCTGAATCCTGAATCCTGAATCCTGAATCCTGAATCCTGAATCCTGAATCCTGAATTTTGAACTCGAAACGCCGCAATTTCATCACGTCCGCCGACAACTGCCGCGCCGCTTTCGTTGATTAAAACGAACTGCGCTTTCTCGACATCGTGTTCAAATTTGTCAATTCTTTTGCCGGTTCGCACGTCAATCATTATCAAATCGTCTTTGTCGGCGACCAAAATCTTTTCAGCATCGGCGAAAACAAAATTCGTCAAACCTTTGTCCGCGCCTTTGTAACGCCAGAGAGTTTTGCCGTTTTTCGTGTCAATCGCCGACACGCCGAACGAGCCTTTTTCTTCGATTTCGCCGTCTTTGATGCGCGTAAATTGTCCGCCCGTTCTGACGTATAAAACATTTCCGACGATTGCCATTTCCGGCGTGACACCCAAATCTTTCGCTTCCCATTCGACTTTTCCCGAACGGCGGTTGACGGCGCGAACTTTTCCGCGCCCCGAAGTGTAAAGATATTTTTCGTCGAAAACCGGATCGGCTTCCGTCAAAGCCAGACCGCCTTCGTTGATTTTAAATTTCTCGCGTTCGGCTTCTTCGCCGCTTCGCGCATCAAACGAAGTCGCGCCTTCATAAAACAGATAAAGCCTGCCGTCAAGAATCAGCGGCGGACGATAATTATCGAGCGTGTAGGCGACTTCCGCTTCGGAATCGAAACGCGAAGGCATCATTTGAACGTCCGATTCCAAATCTTTTTTCCAAAACTCTTCGCCGCTCGAAAGCTGAAAAACGTGAACCGTCGGCGTTCGTTTAAATTCTTCGCCCGTTTTGCCTTTCGCTTTTTTGACCGTCACGACGGCGAGCAAATCTTGTTCGGGTTCAACCGCCAATTGCAGCACGTCACCTTTAATTTTATCGCTGCGCCAGAGCGTCGCGCCCGAAAGCAAATCAATCGCTTCGACGCGGGATTTGCTGCCTTCGTCCAAAGAAAGCAAAATCAAATCAGTCGCGGGAATTGGCGTAACGGAAGTTTCGTTCAAACCTTTATGATTTCGCCGCCAAAGTTTTTCACCTGTCTGCCCGTCAATAGCGTAAAGCGAATTGCCGGTTCCCGTGAGCATAATTCCGAAATCCGTCGTTTGATAAAACTCGATTTTGCCGTCGAGATTAGCTTGCCAAACGGCTTGAGCGTTTGAATCAACCGCGAAAAAGCACAAAAGATACAAAAGTAAAACGTAAACTTTCATATCGTTATTTTAGCCCAGATAAAATATATTTAAAAGGAAATTGTTTAATTGTAAAACTTTCCGGCAGATTCCTTGTTTTTGATTTTTGTGATTTTTTCAAAAAAAGCGTTCATTTTTGAAGGGAAGTTATTAAAAGAAAAATTGGTTGATTTTGCATCAGCGAGCGTAGAACAATGATTTTTGATAACAAATTGTTTTTTTAAATTGTTAAAGTTAAAGTTGATTTCTGTATTAATAAAAGCATCAATACAACTTTTTTGCGGTTTAATAATTCTTTCGACCTTTGAAAATTCATCACTTGTCAGAACACTGACAATTTCTTCAAACTCTGCATCATTTATCTTTATCCGCTTCGTGTTTTTTACTGTTTTAGCTTGAATGGCGTTATATTGTGTTTTATTTAATGGGTATTCGTCGTATTCAGCACTTTTATCATCATAAAGGCGAAATACCACAACTTTACCATTCATCCAATACAAACCGGTAAAATCGTCGGTAATTTCCAAAATTTGTTTCGGAGAACTTTTCTTGAAAACGTCAGCTAAATTATTAAATTTTGAACAAAATAATAAAGTCAGGCTAAAAATTAAGACTGATATTAAAGCGAGAATTTTCATAAAACATTATTGAATCCGATAAGCGTTGCTTTTCCAGACGACGACGATTGTTCCGTTTAAATTTTCGGCAATCGAACGCAAACCGGAATCGAGTTTTCGGTATTCGTTCGAGCCGCGCGAAATGTTTGTTGTCGTTTGTCCGTTGTAAGCCGAGTCATACCAAACGCCGTCTTTGCGGGTGAAATTTCTGCCGCTGACCGGGCGCGATTCTTTTGCTTTTGAATCTGGATTTTTCGCCCGCGTCGTTTTCAATTCGCTCATAGTTCTGCCGTTGAGAGGAAGATTTTCCACTGCGGTCGGCGACGGCGCGGCTTGTGCGATTTTCGCTTTATCGTTGTTTCGCGGCAGTTCGGCGACTTGGTTGCTGGTCACGCTTTGATTGTCGGCGACGCTGCCCGCCGTTGAATCGGTTGCTGTCGGCGCGGCGGGTTTAGCTTGTGTCAAATCCTTTTCGGTTGCGCGTTCTACTTCATTTAGCGGCAATTCTTTTTTTACCGAATTAGTATTTGCCGCCGACAAATTAGCGTTTGTTTTTTGTCCGGTTGATGCTGAAGCGTTTGATGTATTGACCGATGCGGAATTTGACATCGCTGAATTTGACATCGAATTCATCGAAACAATACTCATATTTGACATCGTATTGGCGGAAAAATCAGGCTCGCTTTCGGCACTCGGACCGCTCGCTTTCGGCTGACTGTCGGAAACCATCGAAACTTCCGGGCGGTGCGAATTATTCACATTTTGCAAAAGCGTAAACGCGAGAAAACCGCCGAACAAAACGACGAGTGCGCCCATCGCATATGCCGCATTCGGAAACGCGAAAATCCTTTGATACCAGGGAATATTTTTGATTGCAGAAATGTTCGGCGCAGCGACAGAAAAAGCGGGAACAATTTCCGCTTCCGAATTCAACGAAATTGTGTTTGAAAGAATCTTCCGGCAGCGGTCGCAATCGGCAAAATGTGCCGTATATTTTGGCTTTAATTTTTCCGGCAGAGCGTTTTCGGCAAACGCAGAAATCTCATCAGCGTCAGGATGAATTTTGGATTTTGGATTTTGGATTTTGGATTTTGGAATCTTGAATCTTGAATCTGGATTGGTTTCCGCAAACGCAGTTTCGCCTTTCGCCGTTTGGCGAAGCAAAGCGTCAATTTCTTTGTCGAATCCTTCAATCATTTATCATTCACCATTATCATTTACCATTTTGTTTAATGGTAAATGATAAATGTGCAATGTTTACAGAACGCCCGTTTTAAAAATTTCTTGCACGAGCGCGGCAAACAG
>JALYQJ010000123.1 GCA_030855875.1 Acidobacteriota bacterium | reverse complement strand
CAATTATCTGGACGTTGTTCATTCCTTCGATGACTTTACCGAAAACCGTGTATCTATTGTCAAAATCGCGCTGGCGTTTCAGCATAATAAAAAATTGCGAATTTGCCGTATTCACGTCTTGACTCCGCGCCGCGCCAACAATTCCGGTATCATATGGAATATCGGAAAACTCCGCGTCAACATTCGGTTTTTCGGATTTGCCCATTCCGTCGTTCATCGGGTCGCTGTCTTTTGAAAACGGGTCGCCACCTTGAATGACGTTCTCGTTTATGCGGTGAAAAGCCGTTCCCGTGTAAACTCCTTCTTTGGCTAATTCCTTAAAACGCGCTACCATTTTCGGCGCGATATTTGAATAAAGCTCAATTTTTATAGTGCCGTAATCCGTTTCGACGACCGCAATTTCGTTGTCGGCGATTGGCGCAACGCCTTTTTTGACTTCAGCTTGACTGTTGTTGACGGCGGGTTTTTTCTGTTCGCCGCTGCACGACATCAAAAAGACGGAAACAAACAAAACACAAATGGGTAAAATGAAATATTTTGATTTATTCAACATATCGGTTTTCTAAAATTTTTTATCGGTATCGAGTAAAATCGTCACCGGACCGTCATTGACGAGTTCGACGTTCATCATCGCCTGAAAACGTCCGGTTTCGACTTTTTCAATTTTCTTTCGCGCTTCGGCGACAAAAAACTCATAAATTCGATTCGCTTCGTCCGGCGCGGCGGCTTCGATAAATGAAGGACGACGACCTTTTCGCGCGTCGCCGTAAAGCGTAAACTGAGAAACTACAAGCAAACCGCCTTCCGCGTTAAGCAGCGAAAGATTCATTTTGCCGTTTTCGTCTTCAAAAATGCGAAGATTGAGAGTTTTTTCTAAAAGATAAACAGCCTCGGCTTCCGAATCTTCGCGCGAAATTCCCAAAAAAACCAGAATTCCATTACCGATTTCGCCCGTCGCTGCACCGCCGACCGTCACTTTGGCGCGGGAAACTCTTTGCAGAACAGCGCGCATAATTTTTAGCAGCAGGAAAAGGGATGAGGGACAATATAAAAGCGAGAAAGTTTTTAGCTCTTTTCTCGTGTCTTGTCCCTCATCCCTTTTCCCTTATTCTTCAATATAAACCTTTTCCATCGTTACCTGTTCGAGCGGTTTGTCGCGCTGATTGGTCTGAACTTCAGCGATTGAGTCAATCACTTCCTGACCTTCGGTAACGCGCCCGAATTTCGTGTAGCTCGGCGGCAAAGGATAATCAACGTGCATTATAAAAAACTGCGAACCGTTTGTGTTCGGACCCGAATTCGCCATTGCGACCGTTCCTTTATCATAGCCGCCTTGATAAAGCTGTGATGTACGGTTGATTTCATCGTCGAATTTTCCGCCCCACGCTGATTCACCGCCGTAACCTTCGCCGAGCGGATCGCCGCCCTGAATCATAAAATTCGGAATGACGCGGTGAAAAATCACGTCGTCGTAATAACCCTTTTCCGCCAGCAGCCGAAAATTTTCCGTTGTTTTCGGCGCGTCTTCTTCTAAAAGTTCAAATTTGATTACGCCCTTGTTAGTTTCTAAAACTGCTATTCTATTAGCCATTAAAATCTCCTGTAAAATTACTTTTTGTTTTTTATTTACTCTGATTAATACTTTTGTTTCGATATTTTAACAATTTTCCGTCAAGGTAAGCCAATCGGGTCAGTTTTTTTCGGCGAAAAATTACAGTAATTGAAAAAATTATTGTGTGAAAATTATTTGATTTTGACAACCGGCTGATCGGGATGAGCGGGATTCGGAATCAATTTTTGATTGCGGCAGTCAACCTGTAAATCCAAAACTTCCAGAATCGTTTGCCCGATAATAACTTCATCACCCAAAACCATCGCGCCTTCTTCCGTTTCGCGTCCGATGATATTAAAAATAACCGGCTCTGTTAGGTCTACAATATCTTTTCGACCGTCGGCATATTCGGCAACGCGCTGTCCGCGTGATAATAAACCCAACATTTTCACGACATTTGCCGGAATGACAGAAGAAACCGCGCCTGTATCAATCAAAGCGTCGGCTTCATAGCTGCGAACTTCATCTTTTGTAATTTCGGCTCTTTGCAGACGACTTTCATCATACGAATTCGTTAATTTAACTTTCACTCTGACTTCGCCCATTGTTTTTCACACTCCTAAAATAAATCTTTCTATCGCCAATGCTACACCGTTTTCATCGTTACTCAAAGTAGTATAAAATTCCGCGCGCTCAAGTAAATTCGGGTCGGCATTTCCCATCACGACCGGCGTTCCGGCGTATTCGAGCATTTCCAAATCATTATAATTATCGCCGATAACCATTACATTTTCACGTTTTAGATTTTCGATTAACGTCAGTTTTTCGACTCCGATTCCTTTCGATGCGTCGGGCGGCAGAATGT
>JALYQJ010000121.1 GCA_030855875.1 Acidobacteriota bacterium | reverse complement strand
GATGTTCACGCGCATCGCCGAGTTTTTAGAAACGCGGTTTGAGGGCGAAGATTTGAATGTTCAACTGATGCTCCAACACGGACACAGTTCGATTTCCGCTGAATTCGATAAAATCAAATCAAACAATCCGCTCGCCGACCAATCGGCAAAATCGCCCGCCGAAGATGAAGAAAATACGAGTTTTCAAAATATCCGAAACATTTTCGACGACGTGGAAAGCGCGGTAAAAAGCGCACATTCCAACATCGCCGCAGCCGAATGGTTCACCTACCGGAAAAAAGGCTTGCTCGTCCCGTTCGGAGTCGGCACGATTGACCAGATTCTCCTCAGCGTATTGCAAACCAAGCACGTTTTCGTCCGTCTGTTCGGACTGGCGCACAAGACGATAATCATTGACGAAGTTCACGCCTACGATGCCTATATGTCAACCTTGCTCGAACGTCTGCTCGAATGGCTCGCCGCGCTCGGCTCGCCCGTCGTTATTCTGAGCGCGACATTGCCGGTAAAGAAACGCGACGCGCTCATCAAAGCGTATCAAACAGGTTTGGGACGTAAGTTTGAAGACGGCGAGCAACCGGAAAACACCGGCGAACCGGACAAATATCCGCGCATCTCTTACGCGACCGCCGCGATGCCCGACACAACTTTCAAAATTCGCGGATTGGGAACCTCCCCGCAAAACACGAAAACGCTGCATCTCGAATGGAAAGACGAAAATAATTTTGTCGAAGAGTTAAAAACAAAACTAAAAAAAGGCGGCTGCGCGGCGATTATCTGCAACACGGTTGATAAAGCGCAGACGCTTTTCGCCCAATTGAGAGACGACGAATTTTTTCAAGGTTTAGCTTCCGACGGCGAACCGAAACTCGATTTGCTTCACGCCCGTTTTCGCTTCACCGACCGCGAGATGCGCGTAAAGCGAAGTCTGGCGAGATTTGCCAAACCCGATCAAAACGGCGCAAGCCCGCATCGCCCGCACACGGCGGTTTTGATTTCAACGCAAATTATCGAACAGTCTTTGGATTTAGATTTCGACTTAATGATCTCCGAACTCGCGCCCGCCGATTTGCTTCTCCAACGCGCCGGACGACTGCAACGCCACGAACGCGCCCGCCTTCCCGCATTCAAATCGAACGAATCACAAAACAAACCGACGCTCTGGATTATCAAACCCGAAACCGACGCGAACGGCGATTTGCTAATCAACGACAAAGGTCTACCTCAATTCGGTAAAAGCGGATTCGTTTACGACAACCACATTTTGTTTCGCTCGTGGCTAAAATTGAAAGATGAAACGCAAATCGAAATACCGGGCGGCATTGAAAATTTGATTGAAGACGTTTACGACAAAAAGCGCGATTGCTTTGATGAAAAATACTTGCAGCCCTGGAATGCCACGAAAATCATTTCGGACAAAAAACTATCTGAGAAGAGAATTAGAGCGAAGGCTGTTTATTTGACTTATGTTGACGATGATGATTTTTTCAATTCTTTCAGACCTCCGTTGGACGAAGACGACCCCGAAAAGCATTCGACACTTCGCGCCCAAACACGCGACGAAGAAAGACCAAGCGTAGCGGTAGTTTTGTTGACACAAGAAGAAGCGAAGTCAATCAATCTCAACGTCAACCCAAACACCGAAACGTCGGAATTTTTAATCAAGCGCGAAGTAAAAATTTCTCGAAGCGGTCTGACGCAGGCGATTTTGGCGAATCCAGATTTTAAGAAAAACGCCTGGGATAAAAACGCGCTTTTGCGTCATCACCGTCTGATTATTTTAGATAAAAATAAAGAGACGATTGTCGGCAGTTTCAAGATAATTTTAGACGACGAAAGAGGAATTCTAATTGAATAAAATTGTGAGGAAATCTCCACGTGCGTAGAGAAAATCAGCCATCTCTTTTAATTTTACGGTTCATCTCCACACGCGGTAGAGAAGACGGCTGAAAACAAAAGTTATTCTGCCTGAAATTTGGCAGAGAAACAAGCGTTGTTAAAAACTCAAAAGAGAAATTTGAAAGTAAAAATAAAATAGAAGACAGATTAGAAATTGACAGGCTGCTTTTAAGTCTGATAGATTGAGACCCGTTATCTTCAGCGAGTATAAAAGGAGAAGTAAATGGATAAATTTAATTTAGGAAAACAACCTTGGATTCCTTGTTTGATGTCGGACGGCACACTCAAAGAACTCAGTTTGTTCGACACGATAACACAAGCGCAAGACATCAAGGAAATAACCGACGATTCGCCGCTGGTCATCGTTTCGCTGCACCGGCTTTTATTGGCGATTCTGCATAGAAATTTCGGACCGAAAAGTTTTGACGAATGGAAAAGTCTTTGGCAAAAAGGTTTTTGGGACGAAGAAAAACTCAAATCATATTTTGATAAGTGGCAGCATCGCTTCAATCTTTTTGATGAAGAAAGACCGTTTTATCAATATCCGAAAGTAACAAAGAAGGGCGGCGTTGATTCGGACAATCTGCCAATCGAAACCTTAATGCAGGAGAAAGCAACCGGCGCGAATGCCACGCTTTTTGACCACAGTTTCAAAACACTTGGAGAAAGTTATACGCCGTCAATCGCGGCGCGTTATCTGGTCGCCCGCCAGTCATTTTCATTGGCTGGCGGCGTTAGTTCACCGTTTAATTTAAGCAACGGTTTGTTGGTCAAAGGCTTTAGCATTCTGGCAGTCGGCGACAATCTTTTTCAAACGCTCGCGCTGAATTTAATTGTTTATTACCGCAACAAACCAATGCCCGTCGAAGACGACGACGGCGTTTCATTGGACAAGCCGTTTTGGGAACGTGAGACTCTTGAAGAAGCAACCGAAAGCGATAAATACGGCACTACGCCGCGTGGTTATCTGGATTATCTAACTTGGCAAAGCCGACGAATCAAACTCTTGCCGGAAGCTGATTTTCAAAGCGTGAAGTTTTGTCAGTTGCAGCAAAATTTCAAACTCAAGGAAAATTTGAATATCTTCGATCCTTTTAAAGTCTATATTGAAGGCGAAAAAGGTTTATACGCGCTCGATTTCAAAACGCATAAATCACTTTGGAGAAACAGCCACACGATTTTCAAACAAAGCGCGAAGGCAGACGAAGTAGCAAGTTTATTCTCGCACCTCACGAAAATTTCAACTTTCATTTCCGCAGGCGAAATTGAAGGACGAAGAAAATATGCGTTTTCGATTATCGGGATTATCAATGACCAAGCCAGCGTCGAAACATGGATGCACGAAACTCTGCCGATTCCGCTCGCTTATTTTGACGACAATGATTTAGCGGAAACTTTAGAAACCGCAATTAAATTTGCTGAAGAAATCTCCGAAAAACTTCGCGCCGGAATAAAGAAATTAGCCGAGTTGTTGAATACAGACGCGGCGAATTTTCAGGCGATGCCAATTTATTGGTCAACGCTGGAACTCAAATTTCAAAATTTGCTTTCAGATTTGCCAAATAAAAAAGACGCGGCGATGCGCGAATGGTTCAGCGCGGTTTTAGCAACTGCCGACGACGCTTTTGAGCGGACGGCGAACAGTTTGAGCGGTTCGGCGGAAGAATTAAAAGCGACGGTCGAAGCGCGGAGACTTTTCGGCGCACTGCGTTACAAAACGAGAAAATCGCCGAATTTCAAAATCTATTTACCCGAAACAAAATCAAAAGGAGGAACTCAATGAATGAAATAATCGAAACATCCGAAAACGTATCTATCAGCGAAACGGCGACAGTTTCCGCCGAGCCGGAAAAGGAAGATCGCGTAATCAAATATCTAAGAAGTTTGAATATGCCCCCGCAGAATCGAGCGGCGTTGGCTAATTTAAGGCGCGGACTCGGCAAGCCGCCGAAAACGGCGATGGAGATGTTTCCGTATCTCGGACAATTTTTGTCGCACAAGACGAAAGCCAATTATGAAAACACGGTTTTCATCGCCGCCGCGCTGTTCGCTTATTACCCGGACGCAAAACACGCGAAGGGAAATCTCGGCGCGTCGCTGCGCGAATTAAAAGAAAACAGCGACAGCATCGAAAAGCGTTTCGTCGCGCTGCTCAACGCCGAAGCCGAAGATTTGCCGTATTATCTGCGCCAGATTATCGGATTACTGAAAGCGAATGAAATCGCCGTTAATTGGGAACGACTTTTCAAAGACATTCTAAATTGGAATGGCGATAAACGATACGTTCAGCAAAAATGGGCGGAACAATTCTGGGGAAACTACATCAACAAAACTGACGACAATCAAAATTCACAAATAAACAAAGGAGAAACAAACTAATGATTTTAGAACTGCATATTATTCAAAACTTTGCACCTTCAAACTTAAACCGCAGCGACACCGGCGCACCGAAAGACTGCATTTTCGGCGGTTCACGCCGCGCACGGATTTCGAGCCAGTGTTTCAAACGAGCGATGCGTGAATACTTTAGAAACAATTTCGCGGCGCAGGATAATCTAGCCGAGCGGTCAACTCGTCTGGTCGAAGAACTCGCTTCCCAGCTTGAAGCGGCAGGAAAGGATAAGGGGGACGCAAAAAGAATTGTCGAAACTGCTTTAGCCGGAATCGGTTTGAAGATGTCATCGAAAGACCCGGAAAAAACTCAGTATTTATTATTTTTGGGCAGAGACGAGATAAAAAATATCGCCGAAATTTGTCTGACGAATTATGACGCGCTGTTCGCCGTCGCCCCGCCGGACACAACCGATATGAGTGCTAAGGAAGCCAAAAAAGCGGCAAAAGGCGGTTCGGTTCCAGAAGTTTCCAAAGCTCTGCAAAAAGTTCTTGACGGCGGCAAAGCGGCTGACCTCGCGCTGTTCGGCAGAATGCTCGCCGATTTGCCGGATAAAAACCGCGATGCTTCGTCGCAGGTCGCGCACGCGATTTCGACGCACAAAGTCGGTTTGGAATTCGATTTCTTTACGGCAGTTGACGATTTAAAACCGGAAGATACCGCCGGTTCCGATCATCTCGGCACGGTCGAATTCAATTCGGCGTGTTTTTACCGATACGCGAACGTCAACGTCGAAAAATTGCGTGAAAATTTGCAGGGTGATGAAGACTTAACCAAATTGACGATTGAAGCCTACATTCGCGCCGCCGTCGAAGCGATTCCGACGGGCAAGCAGAATTCGTTTGCTACGCACGAAAAACCGTCGTTTGTTTTGGCGGTCGTGCGCGAGGCGGGAATGTGTTCGCTCGCTAACGCTTTCGTTAAACCGGCGAAGGAATCGGGCGAAAATGATTTGATTTCCGATTCAATTGAAAAACTCGAAAAGCATTGGCGGAAACTCGCGGAAGGCTACGGCGACGAATCACGGAAATTTGCATTTAACGTCTCGAATTACGAGTTGGATTTTTTGAAGGAATCGCAAAATTCAAAAATGAGCGATTTGGTTGCGAATGTCGTCGGCGCGCTTGAGTTCAAACAACGGGAGGCGTAAAAATATGCCGCATATTTTGTTGTTGAGATTGAGCGCGCCGATGCAGTCGTGGGGCGTGATGAGCCGCTTTTCCAGACGCGACACGGGCAAAGAGCCGTCGAAATCGGG
>JALYQJ010000114.1 GCA_030855875.1 Acidobacteriota bacterium | reverse complement strand
GTCTTTTTCGCAAATGCGTTGTTGTTTTAGTTTTAATCGCAACGGCTTCTATGCCTTACGCTCAAACTTCCGCGCCGAATTACCCGGTCAAACGGCAGGAATCAGGCGAATCCTGGCTGCGCGACGGACGTGCGGCAATCGAGCGGGCGAAAGCGTTGAAACCTAATAAACGAAAGGCTAAAAACGTCATTCTTTTCGTCGGCGACGGAATGGGCGTGACGACTTTGACGGCGGCGCGAATTTTAGAAGGACAAATGCGCGGCGAGAGCGGCGAGGAAAATCGTCTGTCGTTTGAAAATTTCCCGTATTCGGCTTTGTCGAAAACTTACAGCGTCAATCAGCAAACTTCGGATTCCGCGCCGACGATGACCGCCATCATAAGCGGCGTGAAAACCGACGAAGGAGTTTTATCGGTCAATCAAACGGTAGTGCGCGGCGATTATCGAACGGTCAAGGGCAACGAAACCAAAACCCTGCTCGAAACGGCGGAAGAAAACGGCAAAGCGACCGGCATAATTTCAACGGCGCGATTGACCCACGCCACGCCCGCCGCCTGTTATGCGCACTCGCCCGACCGCGATTGGGAAAGCGACAAAGACGTTTTCGACCGTTCAAAAGACGCGGCAAATGCGAAATTCCCAGACATCGCGCGGCAATTGATCGAATTTAATTACGGCGACGGTTTGGAAGTCGCTCTGGGCGGCGGACGATCCAAATTTTTGCCGAAAGAAACTGTTGATCCGGAATACGCCGACAGAACGGGTGAAAGATTGGACGGGCGAAATTTAGCAAACGAATGGATGACGAAATATAAAAATTCGGCTTACATTTGGAACAAAGCGCAGTTCGACGCGATTGATACGAAAAAAACGCAACATCTTCTGGGACTTTTCGAGCGTTCGCATTTGCAGTATGAATACGACCGCCCGAAAGACAAAGGCGGCGAACCGTCGCTTTCGGAAATGACGACCAAAGCGATTGACGTTTTATCGAACAATAAAAAAGGCTATTTTTTAATGGTCGAAGCCGGCAGAATTGACCACGCTCACCACGACGGCAACGCTTATCGCGCCCTGACCGATACGATTGAATTGTCGAATGCCGTCCGCGCCGCTCTTGCAAAAGTTAATTCGGAAGAAACTCTCGTTATCGTGACCGCCGATCACAGCCACGTTTTCACGCTCGCCGGTTATCCGGCTCGCGGCAATAACATTCTCGGACTCGTCCGCGAAGTTGACAACAACGGATTGATCGAAGAAAAGCCGCAGGGCGACGGCAATAAACAGCCTTACACGACGCTCGGCTACGCCAACGGTCCGGGTTATCGCAAAGGCGTTCGTCCGAATTTAACTCAGGAAGAAACCGTCAATCCCGACTTCAAACAAGAAGCGACCGTTCCTTTAGCGAGCGAAACGCACGCGGGCGAAGACGTGGCGATTTACGCCGAAGGCGCGGGCGCGTATCTCGTGCGCGGCTCAATGGAACAAAACTGGATTTTTCAGGTGATGAAAGAAGCGATGAGATTTAAGTGAAAATCAATCGAACTTCCGTTTGAAACGAGAGAATTTGTAAAATTATATTTTGAATTAATTTATACGGCTATATTTGTGTGATTACAGATATGTCAAAGTTTGGAGATTGTAAAATGTTGAAAAAATATGTGTTTAGTTTGCTTTTAGTAGTTTTTAATTTTGTGTTTGTGTCTTCGGTTTTCGCCTGGGACGATACCGGACACAAAGTTTCTGCCTATATCGCGTGGCGGCAGATGACACCGGAAGTGCGGGCAAAAGCGGTAAAATTATTGCTTAGTGCGCCGGAAGATTCGCATTTGAGCGTTTATTATCCGGCTGGTTCGCGTTCAAAAGAAGCCAAAGAATTAGAACTTTTTATGGTCGCTTCGACTTGGGCTGACATCATTCGTGATCGTGATTTTAAAGTGCGTTACGAAAAATACAATCAGGGATCGTGGCATTACGCCGATATTTTCTGGAAGCAATCCGGCGGCAAAGCGGAAATGATGGAAAACCGCAGTGAGGGAATGGCGATTACAAAACTCTACGATTTCGAGAAAAACTTAACCGACAATTCCATTTCCGATGCCGAAAAAGCGGTAAATCTGGCGTGGTTTTTGCACGTCGGCGGCGACGTTCACAATCCTTTGCATAACGCTTCGAGAATTACGGAAACCGAACCGAAAGGCGATCAGGGCGGAAATCTCTTTTTGCTTTCGCCGCCGGACGCGGTGGCGGAAAATCGGGTGAATCTTCATTCCTACTGGGATTCGATTTTGCGGCGAAACATTCCGCGCGAAAACGATGCCTGCGATTCCGAATACATTGCCGAGATTGCCGAAAAAATTACAAAAAAACATTCCTTTTCGCAAATGAAAAATCGCTTAAAACTCGGAGACTACAAGGAATGGAACATCGAGGGATTCAAACTTCTTAATCAAACCGTGTATTTGGACGAGTTAAAACGCGGCGAACTGCCTTCAAAGAAATATCAAAACCGCGCCTTTGCCGAAGGGCAGGAACAAATCGCTCTGGCAGGCTATCGTTTGGGAGAAATGCTCAACCGAATTTTCGGTAAAAACTGATCTAAAATTTCTACTTAATCTGTCCGGTTTATCAATGAATCGTCGCGCAAATGTCAGACGCAAAAATATTTCTTTATTCAATGCGATAATAATTTGAAAAAGAGTTGAATTTGCGGCTAAAAACCATTAGCTTATGACAAATGGAAAACGCGGATAATCATTCAAAACACTTAAACAAAGTTTCGTTCGGCGGCTTGCTCATTGCGCTCGGCATAGTTTTCGGCGACATCGGCACATCGCCGCTTTACACTTTTGCGGCGATTGTCGGTGAGCGAACGATTGATCCGGTGCTTGTTCTCGGCGGTTTTTCGGCGAACCCAAAAAGATTGAACTGGTTCGGGAATCTTAAATAAACGCGAAAAATATTCGATAATTTTCGCTTAAATTGATAAATATGATTCCTCCAAATTCGATTATCGGCGTTTTCGGCAGCGGGCAATTAGGGCGAATGTTCGCCCTCGAAGCCAGAAAAATGGGTTATCGCGTCCACACATTTTCGCCCGACACGGATACGCCGACCGGACAAATCGCCGATTACGAAATCTGCGCGGCTTACGAAGATTTGGACGCGGTTCGCCGGTTCGCCGAATCGGTTGATGTCGTCACCTTCGAGTTTGAAAACGTGCCGTCCGTCTGTATTGAAACGGCTTCGCGGTTTGTCGAAGTTCATCCGAAAGGCGAGATTCTGCACACGACGCAAAACCGTCTGCGGGAAAAAACTTTTTTGCGGCGCAGCGGCTTTCCGCACGCTGATTTTCGTCATATCGCAACGCTCGAAGATTTGAAAAAAGCAATTACGGAAATCGGTCTGCCGTGCGTTTTAAAAACTGCCGGTTTCGGTTACGACGGCAAAGGTCAGACAAAAATAAATTCGCCAAACGAAATCGAAAAAGCGTTTGCAAATTTGAAAAATCAAGACGCGGTTCTGGAATCGTTCGTCGAATTTGAAAAGGAAGTTTCGGTCGTTGCCGCGCGTGACGCAAAAGGGAATTTCGCGCATTATGGCGTGATCGAAAACGAACACGCGAATCATATTTTAGACGTTTCGTTCGCGCCCGCTTTTTGTTCGGACAAAGTTTTCAACGAAGCCGTCGAAATCGCCCGAAGCGTCGCCGAAACTCTCGATTACGTCGGGACTTTGTGCGTCGAATTTTTTCTCACAAAAGACGAAAAACTGCTAATCAACGAACTCGCGCCGCGTCCGCACAATTCCGGTCATTTAACTTTCGATGCCTGCGTCACGTCGCAGTTCGAGCAGCAGCTTCGCGCCGTCTGCGGTTTGCCGCTCGGCTCGACCGAATTTTTGCGACCGGCGGCGATGGCGAATCTTTTGGGCGAACTCTGGCAAAACGGCGAACCGGATTGGGTTCAAGCGTTGCAATTTCCCGAATTGAAACTTCATCTTTACGGCAAAGCCGAAGCCCGTAAAGGCAGGAAAATGGGACATCTCACGGCAATGTCGAAAACATCTCGAGAATCTATCGAAATGATAAAGAAAGCCCGTGCCGCACTCGCTTAGAAAAATCTTTATTTTTTCATTTTTTTGTTTTACTATTTTATTGTATTGACTCATCGAATTCTCAAAAACCAAAAGAGGTAATTTATGTTTTACAAAAAGTTCATTTTAGTAATGTTTGTCGTTTTGTTGTTTTTAACTCAATCAATTTACGCTCAATTAACAATTGATGAAGTGGCGAGTCCGGCAAGTATCAGTCTCAATCGCAGGCGCGGGCTGAATATGTTGGATGAAATTAAAGACATTATCAAAGTCAGATATTATGATAAAAATTATCGCGGAATAAATCTCGACGAGAGGTTTAAAGCCGCCGCCGAAAGGGTCAAAAAAATGGACACTAATTGGCAAATTTTTCGGGTTATCGGTCAGGTTTTATTTGAATTCAACGACTCGCACACGCGATTTTACCCGCCGAACCGGGCTAATCAGGTGGAATACGGTTTTTCGATACAGATGGTCGGTAACAATTGTTTTGTGGTTGATGTAAAAAAGGGAAGCGATGCCGATGTCAAAGGACTAAAAGTCGGAGATATTGTTACGGGTGTCGGAAAATTCGCGCCGAGCCGGGAAAATCTCTGGAAAATGAATTATCTGCTTTATGCTCTCGACCCGCAGGAAAGCATTAAACTCTATGTCCTGAATCAGGATCGGACGGAACGCGAAATCGAAATCAAATCTACCTTTAGATCAATTGCGGAAAGGCAAAAAGATGCCGAAAAACGCCGCAAGCAGAAACGGGAAAATCCGTATAGATGTCAAAAAATAGACGCGGAAACGATTGCCTGTAAACTGGAAACTTTTTCCGTTGATAAAAAATACGTTGATAAAATGATGGCGGAGGTCGGCAATCACAAAAAGATGATTCTCGATTTGCGCGGCAACGGCGGCGGTTACGTTAAAATCGAAGAATATTTGACCGGATACTTTTTTGACCGCGACGTAAAAGTCGCTACTTTCGTGATGCGCGATAAAAACAAAGAGCGAATCGCCAAATCGCAAAAGGAAAAAGTCTTTAAAGGCGAACTCGTCGTTTTGATTGACAGCAATTCGGCTTCGGCTTCCGAAGTCTTTTCGCGCGTCATTCAGCTTGAAAAGCGCGGAAAAGTTGTCGGTGATGTCAGCGCGGGCGCGGTAATGACCAGCAATTTTATTACGATGACGAATTCGCGCGGAGTTCCGGGATTTGAAACGCTTTCTTTTTTTGCGATAAATCTGACCGTTGCCGATTTGATTATGAGCGACGGCAACCGGCTGGAAAACGTCGGCGTGATTCCCGATCATCCGGTCGGTCCGACCGGAAAAGCCTTATTTGAAAAATCAGACCCGGTTCTGACTTACTCCGCCGGACTTTTGGGAGCAAAAATAACCTCCGAAGATGCCGGAAAATTCTATTTTCTCACCAAAAAGACGGAAGCTGACGAGGATGAAGAAAATTCCGACGAAGGAGATAATTAAATTTTTGCAATTCGGAATTTGGCTGTAAAGAATAAACTTCACAGTCAAATTCCTTTCTCATAAATTCGACTAAAAGTATTGCTCTAAAATCTTCTCGCCAGCCAAACGCCCAAAGCGACACCGACGAAGCCAAACGCGACGCTCAAAAAAAGATAGACGAAAGCCGCGAAAAATTCTTTTCCGCGTGATAGCTCGTAAATTTCCATCTCAAAAGTAGAAAATGTCGTGAATGCGCCCAGAAACCCGACAATTACCGCCAATCGTAAATTATCGCTAACTGAAAATTTATCGGTCAGCAAAACGAGCAGAAAGCCGATGAGGAACGAGCCGGTGATGTTGATGAAAAACGTCGGAAAAGGAAATTTTCCAAACAGACCGGCGAGCGGCGAAATGTTTATCAGGTAACGCGCTACTGCGCCGAACGCGCCGCCGATTGCCACCGATAAAATTTTTGCGGCTGTTTCCATTTTGATTCCGAAGCGATTTTTCAGAGAAAAAGATTTTTCATTATACATTTTTCCGCAATTTCAATCATTTGCGCGGCTTCGGTTTACAGGCTAAACTTTGGTTTATGGCTGAAAGTTTGGCATTTTCCAAAACGTCCGACAGAAAAGTAATCTACAATGAAATCGCCCCGCAGATTGAAGCGTTGATTGCTGGTGAGAGCGATACGGTCGCAAATCTGGCGAACGTCGCGGCTGTTTTGAAGGAAGCATTCGGATTTTTTTGGGTCGGTTTTTACGTCGTAAAGGAAAACCAGCTTGTTTTGAGCGCGTTTCAAGGCTCGGTCGCCTGCACACGGATTGATTTTGATAAAGGCGTTTGCGGACATTGTTACGCGACGCGCGAAACGGTGATCGTGCCGAACGTAGACGAATTTCCCGGTCATATCGCTTGTTCGTTCGCGTCGAAATCGGAAATTGTTCTGCCGGTCTTTGAAAAGTCGGGCGAAGTTTTTGCCGTTTTGGATATAGACAGCGATAAATTAAACGATTTTTCGCAAGCAGACGCGGAAGGTTTGAAACGGATAGTTAAAATTATCGAAAAGCGGATGCTCGGAAACGGCGCGTAGAAAGTTAGATTTTATTGATTTATGAATACTGTTGAATACCCGTTTTGGGTTTGGATTTTTTTCTTTGCGGTTGTTTTAATCGCGCTGTTTGTTGACATCGGCATCGTCAATCGCACTTCGCACGCTCCGTCGCGCAAGGAAACGACTGTCTGGAGCATCGTTTGGATTTCGCTCGCGCTTCTTTTTAATATTTTTATTTACTGGCAGGTCGGGACGCACAACGAAAACTGGACGCTGGCGACCAATAAAGCGATTGAATTTTTTACCGGCTATTTGATCGAGCTTTCGCTTTCGGTTGATAACTTATTCGTTTTTCTGCTGATTTTCAGTTATTTCAAAGTTCCTAAGGAATTTCAGCACCGCGTTTTGTTCTGGGGAATAATGGGCGCACTCGTGATGCGAATGGTTATGATTTTCGCGGGCGCGGAACTGGTCGAACGCTTTCATTGGATAATTTACGTTTTCGGCGCGTTTCTGCTTTACACGGGACTCAAGATGTTTTCCGACGATGACGAAGCGTTTAACCCGGAAGAAAGCAAAATGATTTCCGTTATCACGCGCTATATTCCCATCACAAAACGATACGAAGGCAATAATTTTTTGACTACTATTGACGGAAAAACGACCGGAACGCTGCTTCTGCTCGTTCTCATCGTCGTCGAACTTTCCGATTTGATGTTTGCCGTTGATTCGATTCCGGCGATTTTCGGAATTACGACCGACAAATTTATCGTTTATACGTCGAATATCTTCGCCATTTTGGGTTTGCGGACGTTTTTCTTTCTGCTCGCCGATTTAGCCGATAGATTTCATCTTCTGAAATTCGGTCTGGCTTTTGTTTTGACTTTTATCGGAGCTAAAATGCTCTTGCCGCTTCTCGCAGGCGGTTTAATGACGGTTTTGGGAGAAGCTAATAATTCGGCTTTCGCCTTATTTTTGCAAAAATACCTGAATCACGATTATAAACAAATGGAAATTTATATTTCGCTGGCGGTCGTTTCCGGCGCAATTTTACTTTCTATTATTTTGTCCCTAATTATCTCGCCGAAAAAAGAAAAAGATGTAATCAAAGAAATGGAAGAGGATTTAACGTAGAGTTTAAGATTGAAAGCCGCCGCAGATGGAGAGAAAATTCCAAAAATTTTATGTTGACTGGTGGAACATCAGAAAAACTACCATCTACGGCATCGCCGCGTTAGTGTTGTTCGGGCTTTTAATCGGCGGCGGCGGTTGGTGGGCGTATCGAAGCAGTTGGTTTGTAAAAACAGAAACCACCGAAATTCCGCCGGATGCCGGACGGCTCGTTTCCTTTGAAGGCGACGTGCGGATTATTCGCGCCGCGACGCGCGAAACTATTCTCGTGACGAAACAAACTTTCGTTTCGGCGGGCGACACGATTCAGACGCAGAGCGACGGACGCGCGACGGTGCAGATGATTGACGGCTCAACCTTGGCGATTCGACCGAATTCGACGGTCATCATCAAAGACAGTTCTTCGATTTTCGGCGGCACAAACGTGCGCGTCACGCTCGACGACGGGCAAATCAATGTCAAAACCGAAGATCAGCCGGAAAACACGCAAAATGTCGTCGAAGTAATGGAATCGGAAAACCGTCTGCTGGCGCAAACCGACGCGAGCTTTAACACCAATCCGGCGACGAACGGCGGCGAAATTCGCATCAGCCGCGGCGGAGTCGAATCGAGCGTCGGCAGCGAGAAAACGATTATCAAGGCAAACGAATTCGCGGCGGTCAATAACGGCACAATTGTTACTAAAGAAAAACTGCTCGATTCGCCGAAACAGGATAATCCGGCTAATTCGGCGCAAATTATCAGCGTTGACGGCAGCGGCGCGGACGTGACTTTTCGCTGGCAAAGTCCTGAGAAAAACTCCGACTTAAATTATCATCTGCAACTTTCCAAATCACCGTTTTTCGTCGCCGATGCGATGATCATTGAGCGCGACTCGCTCGCCAACACGAATTTCACATTGGGAAATATCGCGCCCGGTGTTTATTACTGGCGGACACGCGCTAAAGCGGGTTCGGGACAAATGAGTAATTGGAGCGAACCTTGGAAATTCACGATAGTCAAACGCGAAGTCAGCGCGGCAATTGAAGCGAATGAATGGAGCGTCGAGCAAGTCGGCGGAAATATCTATATTATCGGCGGCAAAACGCAGTCCGGTTTGGTTGTGCGCTCGCAGGGACGCGAAACTTTCGCTTCGGGCGACGGTTCGTTTCGCTTGCAAATTTCATCGCCGTCAACGGAAGTGACGGTCGAAATTCGAGATGAAAAGGGCAATCGCAGCGGCTATGCGCTTTCTCTCAGAACGGCAAAAGCGACGCGGCGTTTTTAGTTTGTTGAAAAGCCTTTTGAAAAGAAAATAGCGGCAAAAAGGCGAGGATTTTTCGCGGCTATTTCTCTTTGTGGTAAATTTCCTTTATGCCGACGATAAATCTCAGATACGGAAATACTCAAATTCCATTCGATACGAACGAAAACCGCTTCACAGTTTTAGGAAACTCCGAAAAATCATCGGCGTTAACCGACGCGGAAATCGGCGAACGATTCGATAATCCGGTTGATTCAAAAACGCTTGACGAAATAATTCAGCCGAATGAAACCGTTTTAATCATTGTGCCGGACGCGACTCGTCAGACGGCAAGCGGTCAAATCGTCAATCTGCTCGTTCGCCGCCTGATCGCTAACGGCACGATGCCGTTTGAAATCAGCATCATTTTTGCGACCGGAATTCACCGCCGCGTCAGCGACGAAGAAAAGCGCGAACTTCTCACCACGTTTATCGCGCAGCGCATCAAAACGCTCGACCACATTCCGCGCGATCTGGCGCGAATTATCAATTTCGGCGAAACCGCCGGCGGCATTCCGATTCAATTAAACCGCGCTTTGACCGAACACGACCGCGTTATCATCGTCGGCGGCATTTCGTTTCATTATTTCGCCGGATTTACGGGCGGACGAAAGCTGATTTGTCCCGGACTCGCTTCGTCGCGGACGACTTCCGAAACGCATCGGCTCGCGTTCGACTGCGAAACGAAGTCGCGCAGAGAAAACGTCGGGACGGGAATTTTAGACGGAAACGCTGTTCACGAAGCGTTTGTCGAAGTCGCTTCAAAGATAAATCCCGCGTTTTCAATCAACACAATCGTCAATGAAAGCGGCGAAGCAATCGAAATTTTCTGCGGTGATTGGATTGCGGCGCATCGCAAAGCGTGTGATTTTTACGCTTCAAAACATACGATTGAAATTGCGGAAAAACGCGATTTGGTGGTTGTCTCCTGCGGCGGCGCACCGCACGACGTAAATATGATTCAAGCGCACAAATCTCTCGATACGGCTTCAAAGGTTTGCGCGGACGGCGGAACGATAATTTTCTTAGCCGAATGCGCCGACGGACTCGGGCGGGCGGATTTTCCGAGTTGGTTTGAAGCGGAAAACTCACAAAATTTAGCCGAAAGGCTCTGTGAAAAATATCAAGTCAACGGTCAAACGGCGTGGAATTTATTACGCATCGCCGAAAACTTTAATGTGAAAATCATTACTTCGCTCGGAGAAAACGAAACGCGCCCGATGCGTCTGCAAAAAGCGCGTGATTTGGAAGAAAGTTTGTCGAAAATTGATGTAAATATGAAAGGTTATATTTTACCTTTCGGCGCAAAGTTTAGAATTAAAATTGAAGAACGAATATGATTTTGAACTTCAGATATTTCAGAACGAAACAATTTAAGACTGCCGTTTACCCGTGAGTCAAACATACATCATTTCAATTTTCCAGCGAGTAAATAAACTTTAAAACTTCGTTAGTTTCGAGCGAACACACCGCAACAAACAGACTGATTTTCTTTTTAAGTAAACATCTTACCCGGATTTAAAATACCGTAAGGATCAAAGACTCGTTTGATGCCTTTCATCACCGAAAGCGTCGGCTGGTCAATCGCCATATCGAGATACGCGGCTTTTACATAGCCGATGCCGTGTTCGCCGGAGATTTTCAGGTTGATTTTAATTTGCCGATTAACTTTTTTATTATCTCGCAATGTTCGTTTAATAATTGTCGAAATATGAATTCAAAAACAATTTGCCTTCGTAATCAATAAGTCCGAGTTTTACGCGGTCGAGCCAGCCTTGTCTGCCTAAAATATTTCGTTTGATTCCTTCTTCGGCGATAAAACAAACCGTCGCTTCCCAACTCAAACCGAAAGTTATCAGCGTTATTCGATGCTCAAAGGTGTGAAATTTCCCCGTTGCCGTTCCGATGATCGTCGGTTCGCCGCTTTCGATGTCCAGATTCAAAAGTTCGGCGTGATTGCGTTCAAAAATGCAGTGACTCGCGCCCGTGTCGAGTTTGGCGTTGATTTCAAGAAAAGTTTTCGCCTGACTACAAAATAACGGGCAAACTGATGCCCGTTTTGAGTGTGTCGTAATTGTAAGTCTTCGCAATTCGAGGCTTTCGCTCATTAATCCCAGCCTCCCCAAAACGGCGCGGTTTCCGTTTCGCGGACTTGTTCGATAAACGGAATAGCGATGCCTTTCGCTTTTGCTTCCTCGTAAACCTTCTTCGCATCGTCGCCGAAACTGACGAGTTTATCGCCGTCCAGACAAACCCATTTTCCAAGAAATTCCCGCCGATGTTCGTCAATCCAACCGAGCGCGAGACGAAATTTTTCAGTTCTCTCGTCCCAATTCTCTCCCGTCGGACGCGGCTTTCTTTTCTCTTCCAGCCAATGCCAAACCTTCTCCTGCTCAACCGGCGGAAGTTGTTGAATTGATTCGATAACTTTCTCAAAATTCGGAGTCATAAACTTCGCCTAGTAAAACGATGTTACTTTTTCGACAATGTAAATTGCCAATCGTTATCCTCGAAAAACTCAAATAGATTCATGTGTCTTACGCGATAATGTTTGCAAACGGCTGGAATTTTATCCGGGCTTTTTTCACTTTCTGTGCTGATGATTACGAAATCGGAATCTTGTTCAAACAAATTAGCTTCTTCCATCATTTCAACAACCATTGCTACGATCCAAGGGTCTGCTTGGTCTTTTTTGCTTCTTGGGTCTATTAAGTTTGGGAAAAGAGTTACTATCTCAAGAGCTAGCTGCGCCTGTCGTTTTGTAATTGGTTTGAAATTGTCTTTGTATTTTGAAATTAGAGTTGCTAAATCATCTTTTGTTGCTTTTTTATCTGTCGGAACAATTTCGTCATAAACAATATCATGAGAAGTAATTCTACCTTTCAAAAGCAATTCTTCTAAATGTTTCCAAAGGTCTGGAAGCATTCGCATAGGATAATAACGCTGCATCGTTATCAATGCGCTAGTATCCGGGCAATAGATATTTTCATATTTACGCTTCATTCAAGACTTTATTGATTCTTAAATCAAGCAATGTAGAGGCTTGAGTATAAGAAATTCGATTCTGATTTAGTGAGTCCAGAACTAAATTGAAAAATGTTTCGCCACGACTCGCGCGACTTTTAACTTCGGGCAAAGCAAACCCTGACGATTTAGCAGACTGTTTGTATGTTGATTTGATTTCGTTTAAGAGAACAAAAAATTTTGTCGGGTGTATTTTACTCTTTTCTTTTAATTGTCTTAGATACACCTCGCGGCTGACTCGGAATTGATTAGCATAAGTTTGAATTTCAGATAAGTTTTCAGTTGCAACTAAATAATTTTCAGGCACTAAAAAACTTCCAGCAAAAGAGTTGCAATTAAATTCTTCGTGTTGTTTTTCATTTACATCATCAATAAGACAGATGCCGCTGTGATGTCTGACAATATGACCCAACTCGTGAAAAATAGTGAACAACCGGCTTGTGTAGGAATGTTTTGAATTTACGACAATCGCGTAAGGAAATTCGTTTGTGTAGCAAAACCCCTGAACTTCTTTCAAAGGCATTGAGAATTGAAAAATCAAAATTCCCAACTGATTTTCTACTGCTTGTCTCCAAGATTTGTAGGCTTGACTATCATATTTCCAAGATAGCTGTTTATTAATAGTGATATTTAGTTTCTCTCGAAGCCAAGCGGATAAAGCATCATTATCCTGTTTGAAGTTCTCAATTTCATTTAACCACTGATAACGGTTTTTCCAATAATTTTCTCCCTGTAATTCCAAAGCCGTTTGACGAAAATATGTTACATCGCGCATTACCATCAAAACGTCTTTGCTTAATTTTTTTTGCGAAGGGGTGAGATTACGAAAATCAATCGGTTTAGAAATCTTCTCAGGCACTTCCGGTAAAAAAAAGACGGCTAATTGTCTTTTATACTGTCCTGCAATTGTTTTGAGTTTTCCGAAGGGTATATTTTCGCCTTGCTTTTCCCAAAATTTATACTCGTCAACAGAAATATTAACCTTGCCCGCAATTTCAGCCATATCAAAACCGGCTTCTTCACGCGCCCATTTTAGAACTTCAGGATTAACATTTACATTAAAACGAGACATAAAAAAATTAGTCGAATCATAACATAATTTCAATTCAATCAAACAAACATCTTTCCCGGATTCAAAATGCCGTTCGGGTCGAAGACTTGTTTGATGCCTTTCATCACTTCGAGCGTCGGCGCGTCAATTGCCATATCTAAATATTGGGCTTTGACGTAGCCGATGCCGTGTTCGCCGGAGATCGAGCCGCCTAATTCGACTGAGAGCGCGAAGGTTTCTTTGACGCATTGGCGAGCGCGGGCGATTGATTCGGGATCGTCTTTTTCGCACATAAAATTGACGTGGATGTTGCCGTCGCCGGCGTGTCCGAAGTTGGCGACGAAGATGTTATGACGTTTGGCGATTTCTTCGACTTTGGCGATTAGTTCGGGAACTTTTGAACGCGGCACGACGACATCTTCGTTGATTTTCAGAGTACCGTATTTCATCAGCGACGGCGAAATGGCGCGGCGCACGTCCCAGAGTTTGTCTTCTTCTTCTTTGCTGCGCGAACGCAGAATATCGAAGCCGCCGTTTTCCTGCAAAATACGTTCAATCATCTGCGCGTTCCGCTCGACTTCTGCTTGAAAACCGTCAACCGCGATGATTAAAATCGCGTTCGCGTCTTTTGATAAACCGAACGCGAAATTTTGTTCGATTGCGCCGATGCAGTTTTTATCAACGACTTCCATCGCCATCGGCAGCAAGCCTTCGGGCGTAAATTTCGTCAGGACTTTGCACGCCGATTCCATTGATTTGAACGAAGCGCGCACGGTCGCGGTCGCTTCGGGCATCGGAAGAAGTTTGAGCGTCGCTTCGGTAATAATTCCCAAAAGTCCTTCCGAACCGCACATCAAGCCGGTCAAATCGAAACCGACGACGTTTTTGACGGTTTTGCCGCCAGTGCGGATAATTTCGCCGGTCGCCGTGACGACTTCCAAACCCAAAATCGAATGTTTCGTCACACCGTATTTCGGCGTTCGCATTCCGCCCGCGTTTTCGGCGATATTGCCGCCGATAAACGAATCTTTATAACTCGCCGGATCGGGCGGAAAAAGCAGTCCGTATTTTTCGACCGCCTGCTGAAGCGCATAAGTCGTCAGTCCCGGCTGGCAAATCACATACAAATCATCAGGATTTATTTCGATGATTTTGTTCATTCTGTCCGTGCCGATAACGATGCCGCCGTCAACCGGAACCGCGCCGCCCGTGTAGCCGACACCGCCGCCGCGAGCCGTCACGGGAAACAAATATTGGTTGGCGAGCTTCAAAATCTCACACATCTGCGCCGTCGTTTCAGGAAACACGACCGCTTCCGGCGGAAATTTTTCTTTGACAGCATCCGCGCCGTAAGGCTCGACCTTTTCAGGATTGGTTAAAACATTTTCCGCGCCGACAATTTGTTGTAATTTTTCGATAACTTCCGGCTTTGAAGCGTTCGTCGTGGCGCGTGGTTTCGCGTTGAAATGAATTGATGAATACATTTTTAAGCTGCTTTTTCTATTCCGTTATTTTGCGCGGAAACTTTCTTTTTTACTTTTTTGGGAGCGAATGAAACATAGTCGCGGTCGCTTTTCGATTGTTGTTTCTGCAAATCTTCGAGCATTGCGCGGACATTGAAATCATATTTTTCGGCGAGTTCTTCACGAACCCGATGTATTTCTTCGATAATTTCATCTTTCATCGTCATTTTCTCCTAATAATTCGTTTGGTGTGCAAATCAGCGACGGCTTATATCCGTTATTTTCGCAGATTTCGTAAATTTTTGGAAAAATCTTTGCGTTCGCAATGTGTTTGCAGTTCCACGTCAGCAAATAATCAATTCCGTGAACGGTCGCAATCGCTATGTGCGATGCGTCCGCCGCCGCTTTCGACGGCAAAACTCCGCGCTGCATTATTTTCTCCGACAAGTTCGATAGCTTCGTCCGTAACAGTCAGCGATTTCAACGGCTGTGCCAAACGTAATCGCGCCTCAACCATCTCCGCGTCGCCTTTTCCGGCTTCAACCAAAACCAGATCGGAAACTACAAGATCAAAATTCTCTCGTTCCCTGTTCCACCAATCCAGAGTTGTCAGTTGATGTCCGGCAACAATCACATTATTGCTTGGTCGCGCCGTCAAATAGCTAATAATTGAAGTTTCCAAATAAACTTTCGGTTTCATAAAATTTTATTTAGGCTCGACTAAAACATTCTCCGCGCTGACGATTCGCTGTAATTTTTCCAGAACTTCCGGCTTTGAAGCGTTCGTCACGGCGCGAGGTTTGGCATTAAAATGAATTGATTGGAACATTTTACTTGTTGAAGTTTACTAAAGCGAACAATACGAAACTGAAAATTCCAATGATAAAAAACACAATAGAAATAATAAAACTCCAACGAGCAATTTTGGTTTCAATCTTTTCGAGTTCTCCAAAATCTGCTATGCCCTGTGCCAAGAAGAACATTATTACTATTGAAAAAATAATTGAAATTATGAACGATACAAAGGAAACACTAACTAAAAACTTCCAACTTGGATTTTGGAAAAGTTTCTCAAGAAAAGTTATTAAAATCAAAAGTGTTCCTGTATTAAGTGTGGTTATGTGCTTGAATAAGTCGTAGCTTAGTTTCAGACTTTCTTCATTAGCTTTTTCTTGCTTAGTGTATTCAATTGAAGGTTTTATTATTTACTAATTGCTATTTAGCAAATTTCAGACACGCTACAATGTCTTCGCGTTCGAGCGATGGATATTGATTGAGAACTTCTTCGACGCTTTCGCCCGCACTCAAAAACTCCAAAACGGTCTGCACTGTAATTCTCTTGCCGCGAATCGTCGGCTTGCCGCCGCAAATTCTCTCGTCAATTGTTATTCTCCCGGAAACAAATTGCATATTTCACCTCACCCTAAAAATCTTAACATTGCTCGCCAAAATCGGTAAACAAACATAATTTATGACTAAATAAATTGTTTTCGCGCCGCGTTTCGTTTTATCATTTTAGAACCATTCGGCAAACCGCCTGTAAAAAATGAAAAAAAGAATCGTTTTCGCATTACTCATAATTTTCCTCGCCGCGTTTTTCGCCTTTCAGCGCACGGCGGAGAGCAAACTGATTGAAACGCCCCAAAAACAAACTTTGTCCGAGATAAAACCGCAAACGGTTCGAGCGGCAGTGTTCGGCGTTTCACAAAAGGTCAGTGATTTTGCGCCCGCGTCGCCTGAAAACGGTCAATCGAACAAAAAAACGGCGGACGAAAAAGCCAGACAAGTTCCAAATAATCTGCCTTTTAGAAAACAAATTGAAAGCTCGATTTTCGACATAGAAAAAAACTTTGCCCGAATCTCCGCCGAGCAGATGCCTGCGCCCGCGCTTTCGTTTGACGGTTTATCGAGCAGTGATAACGCCGCCGCTTACGGTTTTCGGATGGTTCCGCCGGATACGTTCGGCGATGTCGGACCGAACCATTATGTTCAGGCAGTCAACGCGCTCATTCGCGTTTACGATAAAAACGGCAGCGCACTTACGCCGCCGTTTAAGTTGAGCAGTCTTTTCGCACCGCTCGGAACGCCGTGTTCGACGCGCAACGACGGCGACCCGATTGTTTTATATGACGCACTTGCCGACCGCTGGTTAATCAGCCAGTTCTGCACACAGTTTCCGCCGTTTCGCCAGATGTTTGCCGTTTCCGCAAGCGGCGATCCGACCGGCGAATATTATATTTACGAATTCGTGATGCCGAACTTTAAACTTAACGATTACTCGAAAATCGGCGTTTGGTCGGACGGCTTTTATATGACGACCGATCAGTTTTCGGGCGGCGATTATGCGGGAACCGGAGTTTTTGCGTTCGATAAAACGAAAATGCTGGCGGGCGACGCTTCAGCCGGATATATTTATTTCGATCTGGCTTCGCCTTCGACGATTCGGCTCGGCGGTCTTTTGCCGGCTGATCTGGACGGCGTTAATCCGCCGCCGATTGGCGCACCGAATGTTTTTGTCGGTTACGCGGCGACCGAATACGGC
>JALYQJ010000109.1 GCA_030855875.1 Acidobacteriota bacterium | reverse complement strand
GAATTATGGCTGGACTCGGCGAACAATTTGAAGAAGTCGTCGCGCTGATGAAGGATTTACGAAGCGTGAGCTGCGACATTATGACCATCGGACAATATCTCCAGCCTTACGAACGCCGTCTGCCCGTCGAACGCTATGTTACACCCGAAGAATTTGCCGAATGGAAAAAGATTGGTCTGAGTTTAGGTTTCAAGCACGTCGAATCTTCACCGCTCACGCGCTCGTCGTATCACGCGCGTCAGCAGTCGGAATCGGGCGAACAGAGCGCGGCGAGCAGCACTGTTTCAATCGGCGTGTAAATCATCGTGATAAAATAAGCGCGGAGGTAACAAGTAAATGACACCGACAGAGGTTTTAACCGAAATACAAAAAATGCCGCTCGCCGACCGGCGGCAAATTTGGGATGAATTAACCGACCGGATAAATCAAGCCGAACAAGCCGACACGAGCGCAAAAGAAAAAAAATTTATGAATGGCTTAAAACGAAAAGGTTTGGTGACGGAAACGCCGCTTCGCCTTCCCGACAATGAATTTCGCCGCAACTTTAAGCGTATCGAAGTCAAAGGCGAACCGCTTTCCGAAACGATTATCGAGGAGCGTGGTTAGTGGCTGGTTTTTTCTGCGACAGCAGCGCGATTGTCAAAAGATATGTCAATGAAACCGGCTCAAACTACGTTGACAATTTAGCCGATTCAAAAAGCGGCAACATTATCTTGCTGGCGCGGATTACGCGAGTCGAAGTAGCGGCGGCAATCGCTCGAAGATTAAAAAGCGGAGGCATTACCGCAACCGACGCGCAGAACGCGCTCGCCGCTTTTCAACACGATTTGACGAACAATTATTATACCGTCGAGATTACGCCCTTACTTTTATCGGTTGCGGTAAGTTTGGCAACGAAACACGCTTTGCGCGGCTATGATGCCGTCCAACTCGCGGCAACTTTAGAAGCCAACGATGAAGGAATTGCTAACGGACTCGCGCCGCTGACTTTGGTTTCAGCCGACACGGAATTGAACAACGCCGCGCAAGCCGAAGGTTTGACCGTGGAAAATCCAAATAATTATCCGTAAGAATTTCGTGCCGTTCAACGAATCTTCGCCGCTCACGCGCTCGTCGTATCACGCCAGACAACAATCGGAATCGGGAGAGCAAAGTGAGTTAGCTAATATTGTTTCTGGCAGCTAATCAAACAATCAAACTTGAGATTTTAATTTGACTAACTTTCTTATTATCTTTTGTGCAAAGGTTTGAGGCGTTTCGTTCCTTAGGTCAACAAAAGCCATCGTAGGCAAGAGTCCGGGCAATTCAGTATTGTCAAAACGCGCAGGCAAGACATAAACTTTTTTCTCTTCTAAAGCCTTTGCTAAAGCACTCCGGCGTTCGAGTTTTGTCCACATCTTTTTGGAATAGCTTTCCGAAACAAAAATCACGACGCATTTTGAACGCTTTCGATAAATTTCATCTAATGTTTCAATTAGTTCCTCGCCCCATAAATCAATAGCGATTTCTTCATCAAAATCATAAAATACCGAAATACCTTCTCGCTGAAGTTCTTCATAAACTCCACTTACAAAATCACGGTCTTCACCCGCGAAACTTAATGCTACATCATAATTTTTCATCACTTCTAATTTTCGTTTTTCCAACATTTCCACGCCGCCAGGTTCACGTTCAATCTTTCTGAAGTTAAGACTCGAAACGCTGTTAAGTAATTCTTTCACGTTATATTTAACAAGTTTTCCGTCAACCGTCGTATATTGTTCCTCAATTCCCTCTTTTTCCAATTGTAAAAGAAGTTCATAGCTGATAAAAACATTCGGAAAATTCTTCAATGGAACTTCTTCAATCGGGCGATTATCTTTGTGAATATCGCGGAACTTATCACGAATGATTCCAAGAAACTCGCGCCGCGTATTTTGAAAACCGTCAATCAGAATTATCAGATAACCGTTTGATAAATCGGCTTTGATTAAGGCTTTATTGCCATTATCGTTTTTGATTAAAACGCCTGTCAGCCATTGCGTTTTGTCCAAAATGTAACGATTCATTCTGACGATAAACCGCGACATAATCGTTTCGTGCAAAAGTCCGTTTTCGTAGTTGTAACGAAAACCCAAACATTCTTTTTCGTTCCAATCTCCGACATACGGCGAATCTTTCGGTAAAAGCGACGGCACAAAATAATCGTCCGTGTCATCAATTTGGTAAGCCAATTCAAATTTCTTCATCAAATCCTTAATGAAATTATATTTTTCGGGCGGATAACGAAGATAATCCTTGCCTTCCTGATGAAGTTGGTCATTTAGTTTGGTAATTTCGGCATCGAGCAATTCGGGCGTGAGAATACCTTTATTTGTCTGCACATCGAGCGACGTAACAACCTGATAAACTCCGCGTGTTACCCATTCGGGATTGAGAACTTCGGTTTCGTGTTCCATGAAATTGAGCATTACGCCGAGTTCGTGCAGAAGAATCAAAAGCGTATCCTGACTAAGCGCTTCGGTAACACCTTTTTCACGGCAGATTTTGCGGTAATCATCCCTCGAAATATAATCTTCTTCCAGATTTTCGAGATGTTCCTTAACGGCAAACCATTCCTTGCGAATCGGCTCAAAGACATTCTCGATTTTGCCAATCTCGCTGCTGATTGCCTGACGAAGTTCTTCAATCTCCTGACCTGTTTCACAAGAGATATTAAAGAAACCTTTGATATTAAATTTCGTTTTGAGTTCAGTGTAATCAAGCGGAAGCAAACACTGTTCGGATTTATTAACGGCAACAAGAATTGGCGCGTCTTTACCGACTGTTTCAATCTTCTTTAACCAATAATCGAGTTTATTGCCCGCTTCATCGCGCCCCGCATCTAAAACCAACAGGTAAAGACTCCGCTGATTCAAAAAGAACTGATGTGTTTGATGCTGAATATCCTGCCCGCCGAAATCCCACATATTGAGTTGAACATCTTGCTCGCGTTTTGTTTTTTCTTCAATGACATCAACCTTCCATTTGTTGCGGATAATGCCGTGCGTCGAAGGTTCTTCGGGATTACATTTTTTATCATCAACCAAATATCTGACCAAAGAAGTTTTACCGACACGACCTTGACCGACCAGCAAAACCTTGACTTCCTTCAAAGGTCGCTTATCTTCTACTTTAATCTGATAAATATTCTCAAAATAATAGTTGAGAATCGTTTGCGGTTCGCTTAATTTGCCAACTATTTCCTGCGGAATATTTAACTTTGGATTGTTGTCAAGATAAAGCATTTGCAAGTTTTTCAACTCACCAATTCCTTTTGGCAATTCGCTCAATTGATTGTTGGCAAGATAAAGCCCTTTCAAGTTTTTCAACTCAACAATTTCTTTCGGCAATTCGCTCAATTGATTGTTGTCAAGATAAAGCTCTTGCAAGTTTTTCAACTCACCGATCTCTTTCGGCAATTCGTTTATTTGTGTGTTATTGAGAGAAAGATGCCGCAAATTCTTTAATTGTAAAATTTCTATTGGAAACTCGCTTATTTGTGTGTCATTGAGGTATAGACCCATTAAATTCTTTAGCTCTGAAATCTCTATTGGCAATTTGTTTATCTGAGTTCCATTCAAAGAAAGATATTGTAAATTCTTCAATTCTAAGATTTCTTTTGGAAATTTTTCTGTTGGTGTATATCCAAGAGAAAGCAATTGTAAATTTCTTAACTCTGAAATCTCTTTTGGTAATTCGCTTATTTGAGTCAATTCAATATGAAGTTGATTCAAGTTCTTCAACAAACCAATTTCTTTCGGTAATTCATCCAATTCCAACTCGCTTAAATCAAGTTCAAGTTTTTTCCTTTTAAAATTATATTGAATTCGTCGAAGTGCTTCCTGATAATCCACAGAATTTTTATTAGCCATTTTGGGATAGTTCCTTTTTGTTGAAATCGGGCAAAGCGTTTTTGTGTGGAATGATTTTATATGCAAAGGTAAGTTTCTGTAAATGTTTTTAATCTTTCAAGCGTAATGCCTCAGTAAAAAGTTATGGAGTGATTTTTAGCCAAGTTAAGGCTTTGGACTACCGAATAATTCTTCGGCGATGTCCAAATCTTTGATTTGGCTTAATTTGTTTAAGGCTTTCACTAATTTA
>JALYQJ010000094.1 GCA_030855875.1 Acidobacteriota bacterium | reverse complement strand
AGAGCGTGTCTGAAAAGTTGTAACGCCGCCATCTTGGCGGCTGTCGCGCTGCCATCTTGGCGGCGTGTATAACCGAAACTTGAATTAATACCAACAGTTTCTGACGGCAGGATGCCATCAGGACAGCTGCCAAGATGGCGGCGTTACGTTTTTTCCGACTTTTCAGACACGCTCTTAGACCATTCACTTGTTTTGTCAATTATAGGTTTACTACTCTTCAAGCAGTGCTTCGACATCCGATTTGAATGTTGATTCTAAAACTATTCCCGTATATTTTTTCGCCAAACGCCCGCTTTTGTCATAGAGAAATGTCGTCGGAAGGGCTATTCCGTCGGGCGAAAGATTCGGGTCGTTGCCGGGCGCGAGAATCGGATATTTTATTTGATATTTTTCGACGAAGGGCGGCACATCGTTCAAATTTTCATCCATCGTGACACCGACCACTTCCACGCCGCGAGATTTGTATTCGTTGGCTAGATTGACGAGTCCGGGCGTTTCCACGCGGCACGGCGGACACCACGTTGCCCAATAATTGACGACGACGACTTTTCCTTTCTGCGCGGCAAAATTCCATTCACCGCCGCCGATTTCGGCAAGCGTAAAATTCGCTGCGTTTTTCCTTTCCTGAATCGGCGAAACACCAAACTGCCACCACGACGCAGGGGCAAAAAAGAAGAGTATCGCCGCCGTAACCGACAGAAAGCCAAGCCAACTTAAGACCCGCTGCCAAATCGTCTTTTGACCGGAATCTTTCTCTCCCGCATTTTTATCGTTTACTTTCATTTCTGCGTTTCCGAAACTGTGTTTTGATTATCTTTTTGCTTTTTCTTCGCGTCGAACTCGACGTTACACGCTCCGCGAAGTCAGGTATTAATGCCGAATTTCGGCAAAATCACGAGCTGCAAAAGCAGCCAGATGACGACGAATCCGCCAATCCAATATATTTCATTCATTATTATTTCTCCGTCGGAAAACCCGCGCTTACCCATTCGGACGTTCCGCCGTTGACGTTGTAAATACTCTTGAAACCGGCTTTTTGCAGAATTTCCGAGCCTTTTTGCGAACGCCTTCCGGTCTGGCAAATGACATAGACGGGCTGGTCTTTATCGAGTTTTGCCAACTCTTTTTCCAGCGAATCGAGCGGGAAATTTGCCGCTTTCGGCGCGTGTCCGCCCGCATATTCTTCGGTCGTGCGAACGTCAATAAACTGCGCTTCTTTCGCATCAACGGCTTGTTTTGCTTCGGCAACCGTAATCTGTTTTATTTCGCCGGAAGCATTGCCGACGGGCGAATTTTCCGCTTTTTGAGTTGATGCGGTTTGACACGCGGAAAACGCGAAAATTGAAAGTATCAAAGTAAAAAGTATTGTTATTTTCATAAAAATTCTCCTGATTGAATAATAGCGGAAGTTTTTGCAACCAACCGCCGTCTTTTGATTACAGAAACACGCCCGACAGTCGAATGTATTTCTGCGCCCTTACTTCGTGTGGGCTTCCGCACTAAATACCGAAAACCTACTTGGAATTGGCGCAAGCCGCCCCAGCCGAAACTTCCGTTTCCAAACCTGCGTCCATCCACGCTTTCGTGCCGCCGGTGACGTTGTAGATTTTTTTGAAACCGGCGTTTTCCAAAATGCTCGTTCCTAAACTCGAACGATAACCGCTTTGACACAAAACATAAGTCGGCTTGTCGGGATTGAGTTTGCCAATCTCTTTCGCCAAAATGTCGAGCGGGAGATTTATTGTTTTCGGCGCGTGACCGTTTGCATGTTCGGCGGGGCGGCGCACATCAACGAATTGAATATCGTCCGCCAATTTGTCTTTGACATCGGCAACCGAAACTTGTTCGATTTTATTCGTTTCGCCCGCGTAGTCCTTCATCAAAATAAATCCTTTCACGGTTTCGATGCCGACGCGAGCCAGCCGCATAAATGCCTCGTCAACTTGTTCCTGATTTGCGGCGGCAATAACAATCGGCGTTCCGACTTCGACAACCGTTCCCGCCCACGAAGCGAACTGCCCGCCGAGTCCAATGTTAACTGCGTTCGGAACGTGCGACGCGCCAAAATCAGAACCGTTTCGCACGTCCAAAATTACGCCGTCGAAATTTTCGATTTCTTCGGTCGAAAATTCTTGCGGCTTCGGCAAGTCTTCCAAAGCCGACGCGCCCTGCAAATTTTTCAACGCGCTTTTTGGAAAATACGCCGGAACTTCCGGCTGGTCAGCCGCGACTATTTTGATAAATTCTTCCTTCGACATCGGCTGCAAAGCGTAATTCACTTTGCGCTGTTCGCCCAAAGTTGACCAAGTTTCCTTTGATAAAGATTTGCCGCAAAGCGAGCCTGCGCCGTGCGCCGGATAAATTTCGGTTTCATCGGGCAGAGGCAGAATTTTTTCGTGAATCGAATCGTAAAGCAGTGCGCCCATCTGTTCGGCGGTAAAACCGCGCGAGCCGACCAAATCAGGACGACCCACATCGCCGACGAAAAGCGTGTCGCCGGTAAGCATTTTGACGGGTTCGCCCGCGTCTTCCGTGTTTTCAGCCAAAATCGTGATGCCGTCGGGCGTGTGTCCGGGCGTTTCGAGGAATTTCAGTTTCACCTTGCCGATTGTTAATTTATCGCCGTCTTTGACTTTCAAAGTCGGAAACTGCGTCGTCGCTTTCTGTCCGAAGACAATTTCCGCGCCCGTTTTTTCGGCAAGCTCGATATGTCCGCTGACAAAATCGGCGTGTGAGTGCGTTTCAATAACGTATTTAATTTTTTGTTCGTTTGCTTCCGCTTCGTCTAAATACTGTTTAATGTCGCGCTGCGGGTCAACAACAGCCGCTTCCTTTTCAGAACCAATGTAATAAGAAGCGTGTGCCAGACATCCCAAATAAAATTGTTTGAATTGCATATATTTTTCCTCCAAGAAACTTCAAATATTTTAGGCTTTTTGCGTTATTGTTTCGCAAGCTGCCCCGTTTGTTTTGTTCCACGGCATTTTCGCCAGCATCATTGCCATCGTGCAGGTGTCCGTCACCGCCGCGAAAACCACACCCGCGCCGACAAATGCCGACAGCGCGATAAAATACGGATGGATCAGCAATGACAAAATTACGCCGAGAACGACCAGCGAACCCGCCGCAAACCGTACTTGCCGCTCCAAAGACCATACCGCTTTGGCATCTTTTTCAAAATCAAAGCCTGCCGCTTTCCACGCCTCAAAACCGCCGCGCACATTTCGCACTTCCGAAAATCCGAGCGCGAGCAGTTTTCTCTGCGCTTCTGAAGCGCGTTTTCCGCTGCGGCATATCAAATATGTTGGTTTATCGCGTTCAATTTCCGCATAGCGTTTCTCGATGTCGCCAAGCGGAATAAGTTTCGCGCCCTTCACGCGCCCGCCCGCAAACTCCCCGTATTCGCGTACGTCAATTAAATTCCGCGCTCCGTTTTGCAAACTATTCTTCAATTCGGTGACATCGCATTCAACCATATTCAAAATTTCCGCCATCGCTCTTTCTCCTATTTTATATAACTTTACTGAAATCTACTTATCAGCTTGATACAAATATAACTATACGGTAATATAGCTATGGAATCAAATCAGGAAATCAGCAAAGATGAAAAAAAAAGAAGAATTAAGTGAAGAAGCGTTGGAAATGATTGCCAGCCGATTTCGGCTGTTGTCCGACCCGATGCGCCTTAAAATTCTGCACACGCTCGGCGATGAAGAAATGAATGTCACGGATTTGGTCGGCGCAACCGGCGCGGGACAAGCCAACGTCTCCAAACATCTCGGCATATTGCTTAGCGCGGGAATTGTTTCGCGCCGGAAAGAAGGCTTAAACTCGATTTACCGCGTTTCGGACGAAACCATTTTCGAGTTGTGCGAAGTGGTTTGTTCACGCCTCAAAAGACAGCTCGAAACGCGCCGAAACGCTTTATCAGGAGCTTTCTAAGTATTAAGATTTTGCTTTCCGGGTTCAGAGATGGATTCAGCGCGTCGCCGACAATGTTGAGCGACATCACGGGCGCGACGAGAGCCAGACCCGGAAAGACAAAGCTGCCGGAAATCGAGCGTTTGCACCTTTGCTCACGTGCAGGTTTTCGCCACTCAAAATGTCATCAATATATTAATCTCTAATCTGCTTTAAGTCTCGGCTTAACATACATTCATCACAATTTCGCTGCATTTGCCGTCCGAATCAAGAAATCCGAAAAGTAAGCGGCGAGGCTTCATTCGATAAAAATTTCTTCGCATAATACTTTTTGATCTAAGACGATTTATAAATTCTCCAATATTGCTTGATCGTTAAAGCAATATTGGCGAAGAAAATCACAATCAAAAAAAATCTTGTCCTGACGCTTGACTCTGTATTTGACTACAGAGATTAAAATATATTTGTAGTTGAAATTTCGGCTATAATTTTAAAAGGAGGAAATAAAAATGCCATTACGTGAAGGTGAGGTTTATCGTTGTCCGGACACTAATTGCAATTGTGAAATCACAGTAACAAAAGGTGCGCCGTCCGGATGCAAAGGGCAAGAGCAACCGCGTTGCTGCTGCGGTAAAACGATGGAAAAAGTATCGGAATAAATACAGGCGGAAACGACGACAATAATAAATATCGTCGTTTCCCTAATTAATAATCGAAATAGAATTTAACCTTACAAAAAAAATGAAAACAGCACGAAAACAATTTCAGTCAAAGCCGGAAGCCGCTGCTGATTTGCCGCGCTCGGCGATGAAAATCGGTGAGGTCTCACAGGCTTCGGGCATCGGCATCGAGGCTCTGCGTTTCTATGAGCGAAGCGGACTTTTAGGGAAACCGGCGCGAACGACGAGCGGTTATCGCGTCTACGACAGCGGTGTTCTTAATCGTCTGACATTTATAAAAAAAGCGCAGACGCTCGGCTTTTCACTCGACGAAATTCGGCGCGTCATCGAAGAAAGCAAAGCGGGAGAAAGTCCTTGCGAGGAAGTGCGCGAGATTGTTCGCACACGCCTGCAAAAGATTGACGAACATCTGCGTGATTTGCGGCGTTATCGAAAGGAACTGGCGGCGACTCTTGCAGATTGGGACGAGCGCGGCGCGGCGACGGGCGACATTTGCGGGTTAATTGAAAATTCAATCGTCGAAGCCGAACAAACCGCGACGGCGGCGACTTTAAGGCGCAGAAGAAAAAATATTGGATTGAGGTAAATTAAACCAAGTTGGCAGTTATGGAAACATTAAATTATTGCCCGCGAAAGACACGAAAACACCGAGGGAAATTTATTTTTTTTCGTGATTTTCGTGTCTTTCGTTTCTTTCGCGGAGCGAGTGAGCAAATATCTTCTTTATAAATGGTAACTTGGGTTAGTTTAGATGGGAAAAATTATAATGGAAAAACAAACAAACGCGACCGAAAAATACATTGACCCGATTTGCGGAATGACCGTTTCGCCCGAAACTGCTCGCGGCGAATTGGAGTTTGAAGGACAAAGATATTATTTCTGCTCGAAAGGCTGTCTTGAAACTTTCAAGCGTCAGAAAGAAATTGCGGATTCGCCGGTTGTTCAAACGGAAAAGCTGCCTTCGCACGAAGAAATGCGCGAAGATAAAAGCGGCGCGGAGATTGACCCGATTTGCGGAATGACGGTTAATCCGGCGACCGCCGCCGGAAGTTTCAATCACGCGGGAAAAACGTATTATTTCTGCTCGGCGGGTTGTCTGCAAAAATTTACTGCTCAATCGCAAGGCATTCCGGCGAGCGGTTTTATCGGAATCAGTCGCGCTAAATCGGAAACTGTGCAGCACGGCAAAATGACGGCAACGCCGAAAGGTGAATACGTTGATCCGGTTTGCGGAATGTCGGTCGCGCCGGAAACTGCGGCGGGGAAATACGATTATAAAGGCGAAACATTTTATTTTTGTTCGACGGGCTGTGTTCATAAATTCAAGCAAAATCCGGCAAACTTTCTCGAAAATAAAAAGGAAGAAAAGATTTCGGCGCAAAGTGAAGGCGTTGAATACACTTGTCCGATGCACCCGGAAATCGTACAAATCGGTCCGGGAAGTTGTCCGATTTGCGGAATGGCACTTGAGCCGAAAGTTATGACTTTGGACGACGCGCCCGACCCGGAATACATTGATATGAAACGGCGGTTTTGGGTTTCCGCCGTTTTGACGATTCCGGTTTTTGTGCTGGCGATGGCGGAGATGCTGCCGAATTTTAATGAAACGGTTGCACCGAGAACTTCGCTGTGGATTCAATTCATTTTGGCAACGCCGGTCGTCCTCTGGGGCGGATTTCCGTTTTTCGTGCGCGGCTGGCAGTCAATCGGCAATCGCAGCCCGAATATGTTCACGCTGATTGCCATCGGAACGGGCGCGGCTTATCTGTTTAGTCTTTTCGCTTTGTTTCTCCCCGATCTTTTTCCTGTTTCGATACGAAATGAACACACCGGATTGATTGCGGCTTATTTTGAAGCGGCGGCGGTGATTACGACGCTTGTTTTACTCGGACAGGTTTTGGAATTACGCGCCCGCAGTCAAACTTCGAGCGCGATTAAAGAACTTCTCGGACTTGCGCCGGAAACGGCAATCGTTGTTTTTGACGACGGCACGGAAACGGAAGTCGCGCTCAAAGATGTGCAAATCGGCGCGAATTTGAGAGTCAAAGCAAACGAAAAAATTCCGACCGACGGCGCGATTTTGGAAGGCGAAATTTCGATTGACGAATCAATGGTGACGGGCGAATCAATTCCCGTCGAAAAAACGGCAGGCGATAAAGTTATCGGCGGAACAATCAACGGCAGACGCTCATTTATAATGAAAGCCGAAAAAGTCGGGAGCGACACGCTGCTCGCGCAAATCGTCCGAATGGTCGGCGAAGCGCAGCGTTCACGCGCCCCGATTCAAAGATTAGCCGACGTTGTTTCAGGTTATTTCGTTCCGGCAGTTATTGTCGTGGCGATTATCGCGTTTGCTGTCTGGCTCATTTTCGGCAGTTTCGCATACGCTCTTGTAGCGGCGGTTTCGGTTTTGATTATCGCTTGCC
>JALYQJ010000247.1 GCA_030855875.1 Acidobacteriota bacterium | reverse complement strand
TTGCCGAAGTTTTGCAAAAATGCCCGGAAATGACCGAAGCGTGGTTCTTAAAATCCGATTTGACCGACAACGAGGACGAAAAAATCGAATGCTTTGAAAAGATTCTCGAAATTAATCCGGCGCACGAAGCGGCGAGAACAAGTTTAAATTCGTTGCTGACAGCGATGAAAAACGTCGGATCACCAACCGAATACGGAAATTTCCAAACGGAAGAAGCCGAATCGTTTGCTGACGAAGCCGAAGAATTTGTTGAAGAAAACCGCTTTGAAGAAAATTCTCAGTCGGAGAAGACGAAAAATAACAATTCCGCGCAGAACTTTGAATTCACCCAAATTTCGGATGAGAACGATTACTCTACTGCGGAGTTAAACGAAAACATTTATTTGTCTGCGGAACAAGAAAGTGAACCGAACCGAACCGGAGAAAATGAAGACGTTTCGTTTGATAAAAAAATGTTTTTTGGCGGCGAAACGCAATCCGTCGAAGAGAGTTTTTCTCCGTTTGCGGAAAACCGACAACCGGAAACTGCACCCGATTCGAACGCTGAATCGGATGAAAGTCGAATTGAAGAAACCAAAACCGATTTTGTTTCTTTTACTGCGCCGGAAGCAGCTTTTACGCCTTCATCCAATTACGAAGTTGAAACGAACGCGGTTGAGAATGAATACCGAACAGAAGATTCGGACGCGGCGGAAAACGACTTTGCGGAAAACGACTTTGGCGAACAATTTTTTCAAGACGTAAATGCTCACTCAAACGAATTTGAAAACGAAGAAACCGAACTGATGAATAACGCTTCACCGAAATTTGCAGAAACGGTGGAAATGGAAGAAACGGAACAGGAGGAAGAATACATTTTCGCGCCGAATGATGCGCCGACAACGAGCGAAACTTCTCAGCCGGACGATGGTAATTCGTCAGATAATTTTAATCAGGAAAACAACAATATGCTGGAAGTAGAAAATTATCACTCAAATAATTACTCAGCCGGATTCGATTCAAACGAAAAATCTGTTTACGAAAAATCCGGCGTAACGGAAGTCGAAGTAGCCAAAGAGTTTTCGGATGAACCGGAGCGGCAAACTTCCCCGAAATGGCAGCCCGAATCTGTCGCCTGTCCGTTTTGCAATGCCGAAAATAACGCTCAGGCGTTTGACTGCGGAACGTGCCGCGCCGTTCTCTCGCTGTCTGATTTGGAAATGCTTCTTGCCAATCAAACAGCCGACACGGAAATGCTCGGACAGGCGGTTGAACGAATGGAGCGAGTTAAAAATTTGAGCGGTTTCGGCGAAAACGAACTGCTTTATCTCGGCATCGGTCACATCAATCTGAAAAATCCGCGACAGGGATTTTCCTACCTGCAAAAGGCTTTGCAGGCAAATCCGAATAACGTGCTTTTAAGTTCGCAGGTCAATGCGCTGGCAATCCGGCTCGAAGAAATCGAACGTCAGGAAGAAGTTCACGACGCGATGATAAAAGGCAAAACGATTTTGGTCGTTGACGACAGCCCGACGGTTCGCAAACTGATTTCCGGCAAGTTGGAGAAATCCGGTCACGAAGTCGTCTGCGCGGTTGACGGAATGGACGCGCTCGCCAAATTAAACGAAATCGCGCCGGATTTGATTCTGCTCGATATTACGATGCCGAGAATGGACGGCTATCAGGTTTGCAAACTTATTCGCAGCAATCCCGTGACGAAAGATATTCCGGTCGTGATGATTTCCGGCAAAGACGGATTTTTCGATAAAGTGCGCGGGCGAATGGCGGGAACGACCGGCTATATTACAAAGCCTTTCGGACCGGAAACGCTGATGAAGGCTCTCGACGTTTATATCCAATCCGGCGGCGAAAACGTATTTTCGGTCGAGGAAGCCGAAGTTTTAATGGAAGTGTAACGAACTGAAAAATGAATAATAGTGTTCAGGAAAAACCAATCGGCGGCGAAAAACGGGCTTCGATTGGTTTTTCCGATTCGACAAATCCGATTTACAACGACGAGATTTTCGCCGGAACGCCGGGCGAAAAGTTCGTCGTTTTCTTTTTGAGCAGTAAACTTTACGGCATTTCGGCGCGTGAAGTGGCGGAAGTTTCGCAGCCGCTGGAAATCGCCGCGCTGCCGAACGCTCCCGAATGGCTTTTGGGAATCGGCAATCTGCGCGGCGAAATAATTGCGATTGCGAATCTGCCGAAAATTCTCGGCGAAAATTCTCCGGTCTCGACCGCCAAAACAAAATTGATCGTGTTAAAAACAAAAAACGACGATACGGCAATCGCCTTTCCGGTTGACAAACTGAGCGAAATCATCGCCGAACACGATAAAAATTTTAAAGCCGCCGGAACAAACGATTCGCCGTTTGTTTACGCCGAATTCGCCCACCAAACGGATGTCGTTCGTCTCATTGACTGCGGAAAACTGCTGTCTTCGCTCGCATAAATGTAACCGGGAGCGCGGACATCTTATCCGCATTGAGCGCGAAAGCGCGAATAAACGCTTCGATTAAATTCAACATCGCAATTAATCGAAATTTTTCATCGCTTGCGCGATATGGCGGACAAGGATGTCCGCGCTCCCAAGTAAAAAATTATGGCTCGACGTTCCGCCAATTCGCTGCTTAATTCGCTGAAAGGTAAAATCTGGCTCGCAACCAGTGCGCTGGCTTTTTTTATCTGCACTTTCGGTTTGATTTCGTATTTGCTTGTTTCATTTTTTATCGCTGATACGTTCTACGCGGTTTTTATTCCGTTTTTATTTTTATCTTTCACGGTAATGGTTTTCGGCTGGTGGCTGTCCAACGAAGTGGTCGCTCCGATTGAAAAGGTTTCGCTGCTGGCGAAAAGTTTGGAGCGAAGCTCGCTCGTTTCGCTGCCGAAAACGACCGGCTCGACCGAAACCGACGAACTGCTTGGAACGCTGCACCGCACGAGCCAGCAACTGCAAACCGTCGTCGGATTGATGGAATCAGTCTCCGACGGAAATTTGGATGTCGCGCTCACGCCTTTGCAAAATTCCGACCGACTGAGCAGTTCGTTTCAAAAACTGCTCGCCAAAGTTTCCGACTCGATTCACGCCAAGCAGAATTTGGAAAAATTGGAAATGGCGGTCGAACAAATCACCTCCGATGCCGCCCGCATTCGGCGAGGGTTTCTCGAAACGGAAACTTCGTGCGATTACCCGCAAACCGTTGAAATTTCCGAAACTTTTAATTTTTTGACGCGCCGCCTGAAAACAGTCACGTCGCAAATCAGAGAATATACGGTCGAAGCACAGGAAGCGGCATTCAAGGCGAAAAAAACGATTCGCGGCGCAATTCAGACGGATGAAGTGGTAATTCAGGAAATGACTCAAACCGCGCTCGCGCTCAAACAAATGCCGAACGGCGCAGACAAAATTTCCGAAGAGATTTCCGTTTCTATTTCAAATGCCCGAAAATCAATCGAAAAAGCTCTCCACACGCAACTCACGGCGCAAGCGAACGGAAACGCCGCCGACAATCTGCGCCGACAATCGCAGGACGCGATTAAACGAACCGGACGACTCGGCGAATGTTCCGAGGAAATTACGAAGGTTGCCAAATCGGTGGAAAATTTAGCGCACCGGACGAATCTAATCGCGCTCAACGCTTCGATTCAAGCTCTGGAAAACTCTGACAAAAGCTACGGTTTCTCGGTTTTAGCCGAAGAAGTCGAGCGACTTTCCGCCCGCGCCGAAAATACGAACAAGGAAATTTCATCGCTCAATAAATCAATCGCGTCGGAAATCGTCGAAGTCGAAAAGTCGTTAAAATACTCTGCACACGAAGCGGCAAATCTCTCAAAATTCGCCGTTGAAACCGGAACTTTTTTAAGCGAACTCGAAAAGGATGTCGTGCAATTCTTAAATTTACAATCAAAAATCGTTTCGTATTCCGCCGAACAACGCGCCGAAAACAAACAATCGTTTCAGGCTTTTTCGGAATCAATCGCCGTCAGGCAAAAAGCAATCGAAAATTTGCAGCAATCGGAAACGGACATCGCCAACCTCTCGCGTCATTTGGAAAATCTGCAAACCTCGGTCAATGATTTCGCACCGGCACAAAACGCTCAAAATGAAATTGCCGCCGAGAATAGTTACGCCGGTTCACTGGTGGAGCCAGAGACGATTGTAACCGTTTGATATTTAATGTTTTGAGTCCCGCCTTTAGGCGGCAATCACTTGATTAACAGGCAATTCCACCTAAAGGCGGGACTCAAAACTTGGGAGAAAATAATGCCGGACAATCCGATTTTGAATTTGATTACAAAACTGTTTTCGCTGCTGGCGACGATTCTTTTACTGCTCGGCGCGACGCTTGTCGGTGCAGCATATTTTGATTTTACGAGCAACGAAGCCGCCGGACTTTTAACCGTTTCGTTCGCCGCCGTTTTAGCGATTTTCTCCATTTTGATGACGAATTACTCAAACATAAAATTGAGCGGCGAAATTAAAGAAGCGTCGGAAGTCGCGCATCAAATCTCGCTCGGCGAACCGTTTGAGGAAGAAACAACGAGTGAATTGCTCGATTCGCTGCGCGATATTTCGGTTTATTTGCAGGAAAAATCGGCGATTGCCAAACAAATCGCGTCGGGCGATTTATCGGCGCGAATCAATCTGCGTTCCGATGATGACGCTTTCGGTCAGGCATTTCAGGATATGATTGACAAACTTCGCTCGCTCGTGCAGACGCAGGACGAGCGCGACCGTCTGGAAAAATCAATCAGGAAACTTTTAACCGAAGTTTCCGAAGTCGCTGCCGGAGATTTAACCGTGCAGGCGGAAGTTTCGCCGGAAATGACCGGCGCGATTGCCGACGCTTTTAATCAGATGACGCGCGAACTGCGTTCATTAATACGGCAGGTCAAAGACGTGACGTTTCAGGTCAGCGTTTCGGCAAACGCCATCAACGACACGACCGAACAGCTCGCAACCGGCAGCCAGACGCAGGGCGCACAGATTTCGCGGACGACTTCCGCCATCTCGAATATGGCTCTGCGAATTCAGGAAGTTTCGGAAAACGCATCGCTTTCGGCGCAAGTCGCGGGCGAGTCCCTGGATAGTGCGCGTTACGGAACGAAAGCCGTGCAGGACAATATAGGCGCGATGAATTCGATTCGCCGACAGGTTCAGGAAACCGCCAAACGCATCAAAAAACTCGGCGAACGCTCGCAGGAAATCAGTCTGATCGTCCGATTGCTCGACGACCTTTCCGACCGCACCGGATTGCTCGCGCTTAACGCATCCTTGCAAGCATCCGCCGCCGGAGAATCGGGCGCGGGTTTTGCCGTCGTCGCCGAAGAAGTCGAACGTCTCGCCGAACGCTCGAATCGTCTGACGCAGCAAATCGCGCAGCTCGCCGGAACGATTCAAAGCGAAACGAAAGACGTGGTTGCGTCAATGGAGGAAACGATTCACGAAGTCGTCGTCGGCTCGACTCTGGCAGACAAAGCCGGACAAGCATTAATAGAAATCGAACGGGTTTCACAGCGTTTAGCCGAACTTTTGCAGTCAATTTCCGAATCTACGCAACAGCAGGCGAAAAGCTCGGAAGATATTTCGAGCGCGATGGAAAATATCTCGAAAGTAACCGAACTCGTCCAAACCGGGACGAAACGCGCCGCCGATTCGGTGAAAATACTGGTCAAACTCTCCGAAGAATTGCGCGTTTCGGTCGCGCCGTTCAAACTTCCGACCGACCGAAATTTGCCCCGAACCACGCCGACCGACGCGAATTTGTTTGTAAATTAAATGCAAATCTGAAATCCTAAATCCTAAATCCTAAATCCTGAATCCTGAATCCGAGAATGGAAGCCGAAGTTTTACAAGCCTTTATCGAAGAAGCCGAAAGCTATCTGCCGACAATTCGCGGCGGAATTCTCATCTGTTTGCAGAGCGACGGTGCGGTTCAGGGCGAGATGGAAACTTCGCTGCTCAAAATTCAGACGATAAAAGGCGCGGCACGTTCGGTCGGACTTGTCGAACTCGGCGAAGCTGCCGCCGCACTTGAAAAGGATTTTGCTCAAATCACCAAAACGAAACAGCCGCTGACCGAAACAAATTCGCGCGTTCTGCTCGACAAAATTTCGCAAATAGAAGCCCTGCTGCATCGTGAAAAATTAACAAGCGATGATTTTTCGATAGATTTCGACGCTTTTATTGAAGAATCTTTTACAAATCTGCAAATCAAACCGCCGCATAAAAACGTCGAACTTCCGAAAATTGAATTACCAAAAGATTTTCCGGCGGAAGAGATTGCGGAAAGAAATGCAGAAAAGAATGCGGAGGATACTTTTGAGATTGCTGACGACGAATTTGAGATAGACGAGGAAATGCTCGAAATTTTCGCGCTCGAAGCCGAAGACCTTTTAAAAAACATCAGCGTTAATCTCGCAATTCTGGCGGAGCAGCCGACGAGCCGCGAAGCACTTTTGGAAATTCGTCGAAACGCGCATACTTTCAAAGGTTCGGCGGGAATCGTCGGATTGAAAAAGCCTTCGGAACTGGCGCACCGCGTCGAAGATTTGCTCGATTATATGGCGGAACACGAAATCGCCGGAAACGGGAAAGTGTTTGAAATCCTGCTCGCTTCGACCGATTGCCTGAGCGCACTGACGAGCGGCGAAAATTCCGCGCAGTTGACGAAAAAAATCAATCGCATTTACGAAGAATTCGACGAAATCCTTGCAGAACTCGCCGCGCCGACCGTTGCTGCGCCGCAAATAATACAAGAAGAAACGACGGAAAAAATAGAAAAACCGGAAGCGCAATCGCCCGAAATTGTTCCCGACTCTGCAAACGTGAGCGATGCCGATTCCAATCAAAAAGCGCAGACACAGCCCGCGAAATCCGTCGTCCGCGTTTCGCTCGAAAAACTAGACGATTTAGTAAAAATCGTTCACGGTTTGGTTATCAGCCGTTCGGTTTTTGAACAAAGGCTCGGCGAATTCGACCGCCAGATCGAAGAACTGCATCACACGACCAATCGTTTGCAGCGTTTGACCGCCAAACTCGAAACCGATTTTGAAGCCGATATGCTCAATGTTCAGATTCCAGATTCCAGATTCCAGATTCCAGATTCCAGATTCCAAATTCCAAAATCAATCGCCGCGGGCTGAAAATCCAAAATCCAAAATCCAAAATCCAAAATCCTTCGACTCTCTCGAACTCGACCGCTACACGGATTTTCATCAATCCACACGCGAGATGGTCGAAACGGCGAGCGACGCTTTTGCGATCAATACCGCGCTCGACGGTTTGCGCGGAAATCTCGAAACGCTGTTCGATTCGCAGCGTCGTCTGATCGAAGAAATGCAGGACAAACTTCTGCGAATCAGAATGGTCAATTTTGGCACACTTTCCGCTCGTTTGATCCGCACCGCCCGCGTTACTTGCGATGAAGAAAACAAGCAAGCCGAATTTTACATCGAAGGCGAAAATCTGGAGATTGACACGCAAATTCTCGATTCGCTCATCGAACCGCTGCTTCATCTTTTGAGAAACGCCGTCGCGCACGGCATCGAACCGCCCGACACGCGCCGTCTTCTCGGCAAACCCGAAAAAGGCGTAATCACTTTGCGTGTGGCGAATGAAGGAATGCACGTTATCTTGACGATTTCGGACGACGGGCGCGGAATTTCCGCTCCGGCTCTGAAGGAAAAAGCGGTGCGTAATAATTTAATCCGCCGCGCACAGGCGGATTCGATGACTGATGACGAGGCTTACGAACTGATATTTTTGCCCGGTTTGACGACCGCCGAAAAACTCAGTCAAACAGCCGGTCGCGGCGTTGGGATGAACATTATTAAAACTGCCGTCGAACGCCGGCAGGGAACGATTTCCATCGTTTCCGAACCGCAAAAAGGCACAAAATTTACGCTGCGTCTGCCGATGGCTTTAGCCGTGACGCGCGCACTTCTGGTCAAAGCCGGAGAACAAACTTTCGCTTTTCCGCTCGGACTAGTCAAACAAATCACGGAAGTTTCCGGCGATAATGTCGAAAAAGCAAAGCTGGAAAAAAATCTGCAATTCGGTGTTTCCAAATATGAATTGATACATTTAAATGATCTTCTCGGCTTGCCTTCGCAAAAATCGAATAGCGAAAATGTGCGCGTTTTGCTGCTCGACGTTTCCGGTATTTCGTATGCTTTGCTGGTTGACGAAATTATCAAACCCGAAGAAATCGTTATCAAACCGCTCGGTTCGCCGCTGCAAAATATGCCGGAGTTGATCGGCGCGGCAATTCTCGGCGACGGACAAATTGCGCCGGTTCTGGATTTGTTTTATTTGCTCAACCGTAAAGTTCAAGGTTCAAAGTTCAAAGTTCAAAGTCAACCGGAAATCCGCAAACCTTCGCTTGAAGATCAATCCAAAATCCAAAATCCAAAATCCAAAATTAAGAATGTGTTGATTGTTGACGACAGTCCGAGTGTCCGCCATTTGACCTCGAACATTATTAAAAATGCCGGGTTTCAAGCGATTATCGCCAAAGATGGGTTGGAAGCATTAGAAATTCTGCAATCTTCAAAAAATACTCCCGGCATAATTTTAACCGATGTTGAAATGCCGCGAATGGACGGCTACGAACTGCTTTCAACACTAAAAAGAAGCACAAATTTGCATTCAATTCCGGTCGTAATGATAACTTCGCGGTCAAGCGAAAAACATCGTCAAAAGGCTTTTGAACTCGGCGTTTCCGAGTATCTGACAAAGCCTTTCGACGACGTGAAATTAATCGAAATAATCAAACGGCTGACAAACTGAACTGCTAAATATTTTCGTTATTATTTCGCCTTAGAGACTCATTTTTTCCAAAGTTTCATTGCTTCTTCCACCGAATTTTTCGCTTTTCGTGCGCCGAAGCGTCCGAGCGATTTAAACTTTTTGCCTTTTGCTTCGTTGTAAGAAACGAAAAAATGTTCGATTTCGTCAATTAACTTTTCGTTTAAATCGTTGATTGATTTTATTTCCGAATGATTATGCGAACCTGACGCGACGGCAATCAGGCGGTCGTTGCGCGTCGTTTTTCCATCCAGTTCGGTTTGTTCGGCTTCGATCACGCCGATCAGCCGCGACGGGACGAGGCAGCCCGCAAATGCCGGTTCGTCCATCAAAACAAGCACATCGAGCGGATCGCCGTCGCCGCCTTTGGTTTGCGGAATGTAGCCGAAATCGAACGGGAAAGAATGCCCGACGGCGAGAACGCCTTTTAAGACAAAAATGCCGATTTTTTCGTCGTAGGCGTATTTGTTGCGGCTGTCTTTCGGCGTTTCGATGACGACGTTGAGTTCGCCGGTTTTCTTGTCGTAAGCGGGTAATTTTTCAAATGCGCTGTCTGAAATTTTCGGCATAAAATTTTATTTGAATTTTGCTTGAGATTTAATATTTCCCGCAAAGGCGCAAATATTCGTAAAGAAAGATTTGTTTATGTTGCTTTCACTTTGACCCGAAGACGACCGAATTCGTTGAGAATCGGTTTTAATCTTAGAATGACTTCTTCGTGAACCGCGCCGTTGGTGGCGACGATTCCGTTGTGATTCTGCACGTCGGAGATGTCGTAGCACAGCCGAAAACCGAAAAGATCGGTCATTCGTCCGCCCGCTTCTTCGAGAATAATCTGCGGAGCGCAAGTGTCCCAAAATTTCGTGCGCGGCGAAAGATGAACGTATAAATCACAAATTTGCTCGACGATCAAACCGACTTTCAAACCGACCGAACCGCGCTGAACTTCCTTTCTGAAACC
>JALYQJ010000090.1 GCA_030855875.1 Acidobacteriota bacterium | reverse complement strand
ACTTTAGAGAATGCGTTTCGATCAATAATCCGGGACGATTGCGAATTGCGGCGTAACCGGTCGCAAAGCGCGGCGTAGCGATAAACGTAAAAATTCCGCTCGTCACTTCGCGCCCGCCGAATTCGAGATAATGCGTCAGCAAATTTCCCTCTTTTTCGACTTCCCCGACAATTTTTCCGTCGAAATATTCGTCCATCCAATTTTTTATAAACGGCGAAACTTCCGAGAAATGCGCGTATTCGTAAGTGACATTATATTGAAAATCCGCGCCGTCGGTAACGTGCAGATCAAAAAAGAAATCCGGTTTCCATTCATTCCAGAGCTTTAGAAAAGCGCGTGTTTCCGGCGCGTCCGCCTTCATATAATCGCGGTTCAGATTCAATCCGGCACTCGTTGCGCGCCAGCCGGTTTCGTCGGGTCCGTTTTGATTAATGCGGTGATACGGCGACGAGAGTTCGTGTCCGTCAACATTATAAATCGGCACGAAAAGCAGCACCGCGTCTTTTAATAAACCGGCGCGTGATTTCGTCACGGCAATATCACGAAACAGCGCAAAGCCCGCGTCTTTGCCGTCAATCTCGCCCGAATGAATTCCGGCTTGAATCAAAATTACGGCTTTGCCTTTTTTTCGCGCATCTGCGGGCGTAAAAGTTTTGTCGTTCGCCGCAATTAAAAGCGGCAAATCTCTGTTTTCACCACTTTTGCCGAACGATTTGTAAACGATTTTGTCGGAAGCGTCGTCCAATTTCCGCGCGAACCCGATTGTGTCGGCGTAATTCCAACTCTTTCGATACTCGGTTTGTTCGGCGAGCGTTTGCCAATCCTTCGGCACATTCGGCGATTCGCTTTGGGCATTTGCGATCATAACAAATAGAAAAAAAGACAGAAAAATTATTGCGGGTAAATGTAAAAGATTTACTTTTGGAAAATTCATAATACTTCAACGCCTGCAAAGAATCCGCGCCGACACGCTTCGACTTTACAGCGTTAATTATTCATTCAAATACAAACTCTCATTGATATTCAGCAATTTGATTTTGCCGCTCAAGTGCATTTCCGCCGATTTTTCCTTTAACAACCTGAGCGGTTCGCCCGGCGGCTCGTCCGACAAATCGAACGTGCCGTAATGCATCGGTATCATAAATTCGGCTTTTATATCAACCAGACCTTTCAATGTGTCTTCGGGCGAATTATGATTCGCCTCCATAAACCAGCGCGGCTGATACGCGCCGATGCCGATTAAAAAATAATCAATTTTGGGAAAAACTTCCGCCGTTTCCCGGTAATGCGACCCGAAACCAGAATCGCCGCCGAAGTAAATCGTTTTGCCCGCGCCGGAAATCACATAACCGCCCCAAAGCCGTTCGTTCGTGTCGAAAAGTCCGCGCCGACACCAATGCCGCACGGGAACGAAAACGATTTTTAAATCTTCCGCCTTCGTATCGAATTGCTGAAACCAACCCGCCGTCTGCACTTTGTTCGATGCGGTTTTCCAATCATTGAGAATATCTTCCATTCCCAAACCCGCGAGAAATTCGGCATTCGGGAATTTTCGGGCGATATGCCGGATCGTATCTTCGTCGCAATGATCGCGGTGATCGTGCGAGAGCAAAACGTAATCAACGCGCCGGATTTTCTCAACCGGCGACGGCACATCAACATATTTTTTGATAAACGACGGTTCGCCGAAAACCGGGTCAGTTAAAATCGTTTTGCCGTTGAGCCGAATATAAAACGAAGCGTGTCCGAGCCACAAAATGCCGTCTTTTTCGCTGTTTAAAAATTCGGTCGGGTCTTCGACCGTCAGCCGCGTTTTATCATTTTGTTTTTCTTCCTTTTACGGATTGCCGCTCAACTGCCATTTCAGCATTTCGGTAATTTTCGGCAAAAACGGGAATTCGTGATTAACGAACCTGCCTTTTCGGTCAACCGGCGTTCCCTGCCAGCCGGATTTTACCGTCAACAAATTTTCGTTATTGACGTATTTTGTAACTTCCGTTTTGTCATTTTGGTCAAACAAGATAATTAAGGCTAATGCAATTATGATTAAACCTAGTGCCGCGCCGATTCTGATGAGCCATTTTCTCATTGATGCGTATATTTTATCAAAAAAATGATAATTTATTTTTCCTTAATTTTTTCCTTTGCTTTTTCCTTGATTATTGAAACAAAACATTAGATGTTTTTTCAATTCGCCCTTTGATAAATTCAACAAAGATTGCCGCTTTATTTCTGTTTTCGGGAATCACTCTTTGTAAGTTATAGTTAAATTTAGAAATTGAATTTTTAAAAATCAAAACATTTACAACTTGAATCAGCAAACTTCCGACATTTCGCCGCCGAAACTTATCACCGCGCTCAGAAATTACAATCTTCTGCCCGCGATTGTTTTTATGCCGACGCGCCGCAAATGCGACGAATCGGCAGTGGAAGTCGCCGCCGACAAATCGCAGCGCGCCGACACCGAAAAACAAATCAAAAGACAGGAAATTTACGAAGAATTCGCTCTTTTATTTCCCGAAATAAAAACGCATAAACACCGCCGTCTGCTGATTCGCGGCGGAGTGGCGGCGCATCACGCCGGACATATTCCGGCTTGGAAACTGTTGATCGAAAAGATGATGTCGAAAGGTCTTTTGAACGCGATTTTTGCGACTTCGACCGTCGCCGCCGGTGTTGATTTCCCCGCCCGAACCGTCGTCATTCAAAACGCCGACACGCGCGGAAACGACGGCTGGCGACCGCTGGCGGCGAGCGAACTGCAGCAGATGACCGGACGCGCCGGCAGACGCGGAAAGGATAACGTCGGGTTTGTCGTGCTTGCGCCCGGACAATTCCAAAACCCGAAAAAAATCGCCGAGCTTCTGAAATCGCCGCCCGACGCGCTGCAAAGCAAATTTCGTTCGACTTACACGAGTCTTTTAAATCTGCTCGACGCTTTCGGCAATTTCGCTTTGGTGCGCGAAATTGCCGAAAAAAGTTTCGCTTTTCGTGACACTTCGGCGCAGATTGATCGGTTGCAAAATTTGCGCGAAAAACGGCTTGAAAGATTACGCGAACAAATCGCGGCGAGCGGTTTCGCATTTTCGATTGAAGACATTCGCGCCTTCGAGCGTTTAACGAGCGCACGACTTCGTTTGCAGGAAAAACCCGCCAATACGCGTGGCGATGCTCGTCGTAAATGGCTCGAAGAAACAGTCGAAGCGGGCAGAATCGTCACCAAAAGCCGAAACGGAAAACGATTTTTTCTGGTGTTGAGCGTTTTCGGCGAAAAGGTCGTCGTGATGCGCGACGACGGACAAGGCGCGACGCTTTCGCTGCCGCACATCGGGCGCGTTTACGATAAAAAATATCCGGTTAAAGAAGCATCATTAGACATTGCAATTGACGAAATTCACGCGGGCGTGAATTCGCCGCTCAACGAGCCTAAATCCGCGCAAAACAAAGATGACGCGGACGAAACCGTCGAAACCGTTAATTCTTTAATCGAAAAACTTCTGCCCAAAAATTTGAGCGAAGACCAGCGGCGGACGGCGTTTCAGCTTTTATGGGAAACGTGGAACGATGCCGAATATCTCGAAAAATCCGGGCGCGACATTGAATACCTGCGCGGCGACATCTGGCAGCCGTTTGAAAATCGCGCACAGGTTTTGAATCATTTCGGCTATCTCGACTTCGCGGCAGAAAAAGTTACGACGCGCGGAAAATGGCTCGCGGATGTTCGCGTTGATCGTCCGCTGCTTGTCGGCGAAGCCCTGCGGCACGGAATTTTCGACGATCTCAAACCGCAGCACGTCGCCGGTTTGATGGCTTCGCTCGCGGCGGATTCCGACCGAAATTACGGCGAGATTCATCTTTCCTACGACCTTTCGGATATTTTATCGGAGTTCGAGCGTATTATTTTCGATGTTACCGGCGTTGAACTGAAATACGGTGTCGAAGCGTCGGAAGAAATCAACTTTTCCGCCGCCGCAACCGCCGAAGCGTGGGCGCAAGGCGCGAGTTGGGAAGATTTGGTTTTTTACACGAAAGCCGAAGAAGGCGATCTCGTTCGCCTTCTTTCGAGAACCGGCGAAGCACTTCTGCAAGTCGCCAATCTGCGCGATTCAAACCCGAAAGCCGCCGCCATCGCCCGCGAAACGGCGGCGTTAATGCTGCGCGAGCCGATTCGTTGAGAAAAAAACATAGCCGCAAAAAGGCACAAAAGCCGCAAAAATAAAACAAGAAACAGAACGCGGATTGAGCAGATGGCGCGGATAAATCTTTGATCAACACCAATCCGTGAAAATCTGCCAAATCCGCCCAATCCGCGTTCTATTTTCTTATTCTTATCTTGCGGCTTTTGTGCCTTTTTGCGGCTATTTCCTGCCTATTTTCTTAAAACCCAAAACTCAAACCGATTCTGGCGTTTCGTCCGAATGTGCGAAAACCGTTTTCGTAATATTCGTGATCGAAAAGATTTTCAATCGTCCCGAAAACGCGCAGATTCATCGTTTCATTTTTGATCGGAAACGTATAACCGCCGGTCAAATCGGCTTTGCGGTTGCCGCGAAAACTGTAAACGTAAGTGTTAAAAGTTTGATTGCTGAAAATCGGCGCGAGATAATCGCTCGTCCCCAGAAAATCGAAATTCACCCACGCGCGTTTGAATCTCTGCGTCGCAACGAGCGTGTATTGATGTTTCGGAATTCCGAGAGTTTCCGAGATTCGGCTGCCCGAAACCTGCGGAACTCGCTGGTCGCTGTTCGTGTAAGTATATGACGCGAAAACGTCGGTCGAACTCGTCGCTCTGACGCGACCGCTGAATTCACCGCCGCGGGCGATTCCGCCTTTGGCGTTGATATAACCGCCGAAAGGTCTGGTCGTCGAGCCGATGTTGGCGGCGACATTGCCGAAACCGATTGTGTCAGTCAATTTCGTATAAAAATAAACCGCCGTTAAATTTGCGCGGCTGTCGAAAAGATTTTGTTCGATTCCGCCGTCAAACGCGATGGTTTTTTCCGGCTGCAAATTCGGTGCGCCGAGCGCGACAAACTGCGGCGTTCCGAAACTGCTGTAAAATGTTCCGAAGCGTTCATAAAGCGACGGAACGCGGTAGCCGTTGCCAATATGAGCGCGAATTTTCGTTTTCGTCTTGTCGAAAAAGTAGGAAACCGCTGCGTCGAAAGTGTAAGCCGACGGCGGATTTTCCAGAGTTACATTTTTGTAGGGCGCATTGCTCAAACTGAATTCCGGCGTTTTCAAATTGAAAAACTGCGCCCGAACGCCGCCCGCGATTTGCAGACGATTATCGAAAAATTGCAGCAAATCCTGCGCGTAAAACGTATTGCTCGACTGTCGTGCGCGGGTGAAAAAATTGCCCGCGCCGTTCGGCGTAAAACCGTCGTTGCCGTATTTTTCCGCTTCGTATTCGTAGCCGAAAGTGATTTCGTTGGCGCGGTTCGGTGTCCAGTTAAAATGTCCGTTCGCCGTGTTGATCGTGCCGTCGAAAAGCGAAGTCGAAGCACTTTGAAAACCCGCGCCGAGTGTGCCGTTCGCGTTTTTTCGGGAAGTTTTCAAACCCGAATAATAGCCCTGAAAAACCAGATTTTGATTAACGATCTGCGTCAGAACGATTTGCCCGTTAAAGAATTTCGATTTTTGAGAATTGTCCGGGTCGTTCTGGTCAAAGACAAAATTCACGCCCGGATTCGCGTTGATAATCGTCGCGTTTGAAGCAGGCAAAACGCCGAGCGTATCGGGACTCGAATTAAGCCGGACGTAAGCGTCGGAAACAAAAAATCTGGCGGAAATATTCGTTTTTGAAAACGGATTGTATTCGATGCGCGATTGAAAATTCGTGTTGTGCGCGTCGTCTTCGCCGTCAATTCCTTTGGCGTAAACGGTGCGCGAAACGCCCAGATTAAAGCCGAATTTTCCGTCGTCGGTTCCGTCGGACAAATTGCCGCGAAAGCGTCCGAGACCATAGCCGCCGAACGCGCCGCCGATTTGTCCGTGCAAACCGGATTGAGGTTTCGGTGTTTGAAAATCAATCGTGCCGCCGATGGCGTTCGTGCCGTAGAGCGAGCTTCCCGAACCGCGCAAAACTTCGATTTTGCTGACGCTCGTTAAAGTAAAATCCGACAAAAACGCCGAAGCATCGCCGGTGATCGAAGAAGCGTCGCGGAATCGAATTCCGTCAATCAAAACCGCCGTATCCTGATTTCGCAAACCGCGCGTTTTAATCGTCGCCGTGCGCCCGAATCCGCCTAATTGCTGAACGCGAAAACCCGGAATCGTCCGCAAAGTTTCCGCCAGCGCGAAATCGGCGCGGTCGCGTAATTCCTGCGCTTCGATGATATTGACGGTTTTGGAAACCTCGTCAATCGGCTGCGCCGTCCCGGAAGCGATAACCGTTACTTCGCCTAATTTTGTAATATTCGTCGGTCGGTTAATGCCGAAAGTCAGATCAATCGTCAGCGACTGATTTACTTTGACTTCGATTTCCTGCGTGATAAGCGTCGAATCGTTCGGCTGCAAAACGCTCAGGCGGTATTTTCCCGCAGCGACGTTTTCAAATGTGTATCGTCCCGCTTCATCGGTTTGCGTGATTTGCGCTTGATCGGCGGCGGAAGTCAGAACGACTTTCGCGCCAATCAGCGGCGCACTCAAATTTCCGACGATGCCCGAAATATTCGCGCCTGTTTGCTGCGCTAAAATTCCCGTCGTCAACAGTAAAACTAAACTTAAAATCTTTATAATCTTCATACTTCTCCTGTTCCGCCCAGCGCGGAATTTAGTTAATTTTTTCCGAAACAAACGGGCAAAGTTCCCGACTTTTCAGTTATCAGTTATCAGTCAATAGTTATCAATTTCTTGCTGATAACTATTGACTGATAACTGATAACTGATTCACGGTTGCGTGGGCAGCGTCGGAGTTTCACCGAACTTCCCTTGCGCCGTTTGTTTTTTTCGAGTTTTGAGTCCCGCCTTTAGGCGGCATTGTCTAATTTCAAAAGAAGCCGCCTAAAGGCGGGACTCAAAACTTTTTATTAATAAATCGTCGTTACTCTGATTTTTTTGCTCGCTGGATGTTCGTCGAGCAAAACTTTGACATTGAAAACTTCTCCTAAGTTTTCTTCGGTTAAAACTTCGCCAGCCGCGCCTTTCGCCGCGATTGCGCCGTTTTTTAATAAAATGATTTCGTCGGCAAATTCCGCCGCGAGATTTAAATCGTGCGTGATGACGATTGCCGATGCGTTGCAAGATTTGCAGCGTTCGCGGACGAGCCGAAACACCAACGCCTGATGCGCCAAATCGAGATTCGCCGTCGGTTCGTCGAGCAGCAAAATTTCCGTCTGCGCCGCCAAAGCTCTGGCTAAAACGACGCGCTGACGTTCGCCGCCGGAAAGCCGGTTCATCAAACGATTTTCATAATTTGCCAAATCACACGCGCTTAAACAATCGAGCGCAATTTGCAAATCGTTTTCGGTTTCCCATCCGAAAGCCGTTCCGAACGCAAATCTGCCGCTTAAAACAAACTCCAAAACTGAAACCGGAAATTTCGTTTCGTTTTCCTGCGCTACGACGGCGATTTTCCGCGCAATTTCCCGCCGCGAATATTCGTTCAAAGATTTATCGTTTAATAAAATTTCGCCTTTCGCAACCGGCAAAGTCCCGTTCAAAGCGCGAAGCAGAGTCGTTTTGCCCGCGCCGTTCGCGCCGAGAAGCGCAATAATTTTCCCCTTTTCAAGCACGAACGAAACGTCTTTTACAATTTCGCCAGTGTCGTAATTAATTGATATATTTTGAACTTCCAGCATTTTTAATCGCCACAAGAATGCACAAAAATTTCAAGAAAATTATTTTGTGTCATTTGTGCATTTTTGTGGTTAATTCTTCCGTAAAAGATAAATAAACAACGGCGCACCGATAAGCGCAGTAATCGCGCCGACCGGCAATTCGCGCGGTGCAATCGCCACGCGAGCGACCGTATCGGCTAAAACCACAAAAATCGCGCCCGCAACAGCCGAGAACGGAACGACCAGACGATTATCGCTTCCGATAATCAGACGAATCAGATGCGGGACGATCAAGCCGACGTAACCGACCGAACCGCTCGCCGCGACCGAAATTCCGACGAGCAGACTCGCCGTTGCGAAAACAATCAGACGAACTTTGCCGATTTCAACGCCGAAGTCGAACGCATCACGCTCGCCGATCATCATCAAATTCAACGCCCGCGCCTGCGAACTCAAAATTATCGTTCCAATGACGGCGACAATTAAAGTCAGATAAAACCCGCTGCTCGTCGCCTGTGACAAATCGCCGAGCAGCCAGAACGTAAAACTTCTCAGTTTCGCCGCATCCAGCAAACTCGTCAGCAAAACGATTATTGACGAAAGAAAAGTCGTCACGATCACGCCCGACAAAACCAACCTTTCGACGTTCATTCCGGCGCGGCTTTTCGCCATTTGAAAAACCGTGAAAGTCGCCAAACCCGCGCCGAGAAAGGCGCAAACCGGACGCGCATATTCAAACTGCGAAAAAAATACGAAAGCGAGCATCGTTCCCAAAGCCGCGCCGTTGGAAACGCCCAAAAGATATGGTTCGGCGAGCGGATTTCGCAAAAGCGACTGCAAACTTGCGCCCGCCGCTGCCAAACTCGCGCCGACGCACGCGCCGAGCAAAACTCTCGGAAGTCGAATGTCGAAAAGAATCGTCGCCTGTTGTTCGGTTAATTCAAAGAACGATAATTTTTCACTTCCCAAAAACGTCGCAATCAAAAGAGCGAAAATCAGTAACAGAAAAAGTGCCGCGCCAAAGCGAAAACTTACGATTTTTAAGTTTGAACCTTGAATCTTCACTCGAAATTTTCGGAATGCAAATCTCTCGCAATTTGTTCGAGCGCGTCAACGATTCGCGGTGCGGGACGTGAAATCAAATCGGCATTTATTTTGTAAACTCTGCCGTTTCGCATCGCCGTTGAAGTTACAAAAACTTCATTTGGCTCGGTATTGTCTTCGCTGTCGGACAAAATTATCGCTTCGGGATTTAACGCCAAAGCCGTTTCTTTACTCAATTTGGGATAAGCCGTTTCCACATTTTTCGTCACCGAAATCCCGCCAGCACGTTCGATGATTTCTGTCAGAAACGATTCTTTTCCGATTGTAAAAAGCGGCTCTTTGGAAATCTGCACGAAAACTTTTGTTTGATTTTTTCCTTTCGCTTTGCTTTCGACCGCCGCAATCCGTTTTTGCAATTCATCAATCAATTTTTCCGTCTGCGCCGAAGTTCCTAAAATATCGCCGAGTTGTTTCAAATTGCTCAAAACGCCGTCGAGATTTTTCGGGTTCGTCACGTAAACCGCGATGTTTTGATTTTCGAGCGTTTTCGTAAAAGTTTCGATTTGCGAAGCGGTCGAAACGAAAACGATATTCGGTTTTAACGCGATAATCGTTTCCATATTCGGGCTGATCGTATCGCCGACCTTCTGAATCTTCGTCGCCTCAGCCGGATAATTGCAAAACGAAGTCACGCCGACGAGCCGTTCGCCCGCGCCGACGGCGAAAATGCTCTCCGTCAAATTCGGCGCGAGCGAAACGGCGCGTTCGATTTTGACGGGAATTTTTATTTTTCGCCCCAAATCGTCGCTGATTTCGCGCAAATTTGTATCGTTTTGCGTCGGTGGATTTTCGACTCGGCAACTCGATATGAAAATAACGCAAAATAATAAACTGGCGAGCGCGAAAAATTTCCCGCAAAGGCGCAAAGGGGTAAAGCCGTAATTTTGTTGTTTATGTAAATCTCTCAAAATAAAAAAGCAAAAATAAAAATTCCCGCCTTTCCGCTTCAAATAAATCGAAGATCGGAAAGACGGGAATTTTTCACCAAAAAAAGGAGATCAAAAACAAGCAAACACGAGCCTCGAATGTCTTGACGCGAAACATTCTTTCGGCAAAATATTTTGTGGCAGGTTTCCTGACTTGCCGATTTTGGATTTTAGATTTTGGATTTTGGATTCTCAGAATAATTTACACTTCTGCAATCCAAAATCCAAAATCTAAAATCCAAAATCGCCTCACAGTGGCGCGACCGTGCGGGATTTTCACCCGGCTTTCCCTTTTGTCCGCTTCTTGAAAAAGCGGCACCTCAAACATTTTTAGCTGAAAAAGAACCGTTTTCACGAATTTTGTTAAAAACTTGTGAAAGGCAAAGTATCACGCTTTCAATAAAAATGTCAAAACGTTTCAATTTATGCCTAAACAGCGAATTTTTGAAAAACGGTTTTGTAATTCTCGCCGTAAAAAACCTTTTTCACCGCGCGAATCGTGTTGCAGTGAATTTCAACCGTGTCGTTTATATCGAGCGCGTAGCCGCCGCTCATCGTCGTCACAATCGGCGTATGATGTTCTTTTACAAATTCCAAAACAGTTTCATCGCGTCGGCGCAGACCTTCGATTGATAATCCGAGTCGTCCGAGTTTGTCGTTTTCATACGGGTCTGCGCCGCCGAGATAGAAAATTATATCGGGATTGTGCAGAAAAATGCGCGGCAAGGCTTGTTCGAGAGTTTCGAGATATTCCTTGTCGGAAGTTTTGTCCGGCAATTCGAGGTCGAGATTAGATGTTTCCTTAAAAAGCGGGTAATTTTTCGCGCCGTGCATCGAAAAAGTGAAAACTTCCGGCTCGTCTTTGAAGATAAAAGCCGTGCCGTTTCCCTGATGCACGTCGCAGTCAACGATTAAAAATCTTTTCGCCAAATTATCTTTCTGCAAAACGCGAATCGCAACGGCGACATCATTTAAAACGCAAAAACCTTCGCCGCGATCCGGGAAGGCGTGATGTGTTCCGCCCGCAAGATTCGACGCAACGCCGTTTTCCAAGGCGTATTTTGCCGCGTTAATCGTCCCGGAAATCGCTGTAAACGAACGTCTGACAAGAGCTTTCGACCACGGAAGTCCGAGTTTGCGAATTTCCTGTCTGGTCAAAGCTCCATCGCGCAGCCGAGTTATGTAATCTTCAGTGTGAACCAGCAGAATATCTTCGATCTGCGCCGGTTGCGGTTCGGCAATTTCAGACAACTGCAAACTTCCTTCCGCCAGCAATTTATCGCGCACGAGTTCAAACTTACGAATCGGAAAAACGTGATTCTCGCCGATGTCCGCGTAGTAATGCGGCGAATAAAAAACTCTGTAATCCCTCATCTGATTAATGTTAAATGATAAATGGCAAATGTAAAAAGGAAGTGCGGCTTATGTTCGGGAAACATAAGCCGCGATTTTGGCGGAAGGCTTACCTGTAGGCAAAGCGGAGTTGATAGGCAAAAGGCGGTTTAATTTACGGGCAGGGCAATCTGTATCAGCGAATAAACTCTCCGCAGCCGTTTAATTCGATGACACGAGAATCTTTTCATTCGGGCGACTCATTCCGATTTTTCGGGCTTCGCGCTCAATCGTGCGCGGGTCGCTTTTCAAACTGTGAATCTCTTCCTGAAGAGATAAATTTTCAGTCGTCAAAATTTCCATCTGCGAAGTCAATGTTTGATTCTGACTCATTTCCTGACTCATCTCCGAAAAGGCTCGAAAATTTATCGTTAAGCAAAGCATACAGGTCAGTGATGCGATGACGGCAAAAACTAACCATTGCGGTGCCGCGCGTTCGGTATCTCTAAGAGTTTTTGCGCGGGTGTTTCGCGGTATCAAAACCGTCTGCGGCGTTATCCAAACCGTCTGTGAATTATCCCAATAAGTAGCTACGACCTTGCTCAAGTAACACCTCCAACTCCTTTGTGGTTTCTGTTTCAGCGTAAATTCTAACTAAAGGTTCCGTCCCCGACGGGCGCATCAGCATCCAGCTTCCGTCCTCAAAAATGAACTTTACGCCGTCCATTCGATTAATTTTTTCTATCTTTCGTCCGCCGATTTCCGACGGCTCTCTGGCGAGTTTTTCTTTCAAAGTCCGGGCGATTTCATCGTCGAGTTTGACTCCGATCCTGCCCGATTCGAGATTTCCGACTCTGTCGGTCAATTCCTTTAACTGTTCGGTCAAAGTGTTTCCGCGAGCGGCGACCGCTTCCGCCGCCAAAAGACAAGCTAAGATACCGTCTTTTTCCGGGTAATGCCCTCTGATAGAAAGTCCGGCGGATTCCTCGCCGCCGAGAATAATTTCGTCTTTATTTATCAATTCGCCGATAAACTTAAAACCGACCGGCGTTTCGTATAGTTTCAATCCGCGATTTGCAGCAACTCTATCAACCAGATGCGTCGTTGCGACCGAACGTGCGAGTCCCTGCGTCCAACCGCGCGATTCCGCTAAATAATCCATTAAAAGAACGACTAACTGATTCGGCGTGATAAATTTGCCGTTGCTGTCAATGATTCCGAATCTGTCGGCATCGCCATCGGTTGCCAGTCCGAGCGTTAAACTCTTTGATACAACAGCCTCGCGTAATTCGTCGAGATGACTTTCTCCCGGTTCCGGCGAACGTCCGCCGAAAGTAACGTCACGCCAATCGTGAATAGTTTCGACTTCCAGAGAGTTGTCGAGCAGAATTTTGTCGACATAACCGCGACCCGTTCCCCACAGCGCGTCGTAAGCGTATCTGCCTTTGGCTTGTGCGATTAAATCGAATCGAATCTTAGTTTTCAAATCGTCCAAATAAGCCGTGCGAGCGTCGTAGCTTTCGATTGAACCGCCGTTTGCATCCTGCACATTCGGCTTATTTATGATTATTTCTTCAATCTTTTTCGTAATCTCCGGTAGAGCTGGTGCGCCGTCTGCCGTCGAAAACTTAATTCCCTGATATTCCGGCGGATTGTGCGAAGCCGTAAAATTTATTCCGCCGACAGCTTTTTGTGTGCGAATCGCGTGTGAAATAGTTGGCGTCGGTGTCGGGTTTTCACAAAGCAAAACGCGAAAACCTTTACGTTCGGCAATACCGGCAGCGACTTCCGCAAACTTTTCACCCATAAAACGCGAATCGTGTCCGACAACCAGAGAATTCACCGCTTCAGACTCAATACTTTTCAAATAACCGCAAATTGCTTCGGTCACAAGTCGGACATTTTCAAATGTGAAATCATCGGCTATAACGGCTCTCCAACCGGATGTTCCAAAGCGTATGGACATATTTATATTTTAAGAATTAAGATATCTTGGCGAACTGCTGTTAACTTTTATTATTGATTTAACGTAGAAAACGTGGAATGCTGTTAAATCGAATACTAATTACCGTCAAACTAAATTTCCTTTGAAGGTGAAAGAAAATTTATCACAACATTTTTTTGATGTAAAGAGTTTTCCAATGCCGTTATCTTCATTAATAACAATTAGTTACAATTTTTTCCTCAAGTAAGAGTTAAATTGACTGCTTAAAAGTGAACACAAGGCGAACGTAAATCTGTAAGTTATATTTTTATTTAGTTAAAACAACCAGATTTTTGTAAAACCTCAACATATTGCGGCTTAATAGTTTTTCACAGCTGTGAAAAACTATTAAGCACTGGTTTAAGGTAAATTCATCTAAATTTCATCTTATTTAACCAGTTGCAATTTACCCAAAAAGTTTGTGTCATTAGTCAACAAATAACAATATCAAGAATATTATGTGTCATTTTGATTGCTACCCTACTCTTAATATTGAGAAAAATTCCTATGATTGTTTATCTAAAGTTACGGCATAGTTCTTGCTTTTGTTCTTAATTAGAATTTATTAACTTTCCTATCAATCTTCTATACAAGTTAATATTTAATAATATTACTTAACTGCTGTTATATCGAATATAATCGGAGAAAATTTTATGAGACCTGTGAAACACTTTGAAAAAGGACTGACGTATGTTGCGAGCGGCTTATTTAACACGATAAAAGCCGTCAATAAATACAAACCAAATGCGTCATTTACGCCGAAATGGTCGGACAAACCGCTGCTTAAATCGTGGCAAAAATCAAAACCAACACTCGGTTTTCCGCGCACAACCGATTCGCTCTGCCCGAATTGCGTAATTGAAGCGCGTGAGGAAATTTTGAGTAATAAACGTGATGTTTCGACGCTTATTAATGAAAAAGTCGGCGAAATCAAAGCCCAGATTATCGAGCGCGACGGTCAAATCTGGATGATTAAAGATTGTCCCGAACACGGGCATTTTGAAGATTTGATGGCGATTGATTCCAAATTTTTACAGCACATAGAAGCTAACTTTCCCGGACGCGATATTCAATCGCACAACGACGAAAAACTTCATAATCACGGAACTTCAACGATTAAATACGGACGCGGCGCGGTTCTGACGGTTGATTTGACTAATCGTTGCAATATGATGTGTGACCCGTGTTTTATGGATGCGAATCAAGTCGGATTCGTTCACGAACTTTCGATGGAAGACGTTCAGGAAATTCTCGACAATGCGATTTCCATTAAGCCGCGTCGTCAGATGTCGGTGCAGTATTCGGGCGGCGAGCCAACGCTTTCACCGCATTTTCTCGAAGCGGTTCGTTACGCGCGGAAAGTCGGTTACAACTCGGTGCAGGCGGCGACCAACGGAATTGAGTTCGCTAAATCGAAAGAATTTTGCCGCGAAGCCGCCGAAGCCGGACTTCGTTTTGTTTATCTGCAATTTGACGGAATCGGCAACGATGCTAACTCGCATCGTCAAATCGGCAACTTGTTCGATGTCAAACTTCGCGCTATCAACAATTTACACGAAGCCGGTGTTGACATTGTTCTCGTTACGACGCTCGTCAACGGCGTTAATAACGATCAGGTTGGAACAATTGTTCGTTTTGCTCTGGAAAATCCTAAGAAAATTTCGTTTGTGTCATTTCAACCCGTTTCGTTTACGGGTCGTGACGAACACATTACCGAACAACGTCGCCTTCAGCAGCGTTATACGCTTTCGCATCTGGCGCAGGACGTGCAAAAACAGGTCGGAATTACCGAACCGACGCGCGACTGGTTTCCGCTTTCTTTAATGGGCGCGTTTGCCGATTTCGCCGATTTGGTTCACGGACCGGAAGCCGATTGGGGACAAGTTTCCTGCGGCTGCCATCCGAACTGCGGTGTCGGAACAGCGGTGATGATTAATAAGGAAACCAAAGAGATGGCTCCGGTTCCCCAATTTCTGCATATTCCGAATTTAGTCGAAGATATGAAACATATCACCGACACGGCTCGTGGAAAGTGGTTTTCAAACCTGATGATGGGTTTGGCTCTTTTGAAAAATTATAATCCATACGGTGCGCCTCACAGTTTAACGCTCGGCGGAATCTTTGCGAAATTCGATAAGTCGTTCGGTTTGTCGGGCAAAGATTACGGAAAAGTTGACGGAACGCGAACGGCTGAAGACATCGAAAAACGCCGCAATGATCCGTGGAACTTTTTGTTTATCGCCGGAATGTGGTTTCAGGATTTGTTCAATTATGATTTCCGCCGCACCGAAATGTGCATTATCCCTTACGGAACGCAGGAAGGCGAAATTTCCTTCTGCGCTTACAACACGGGAATCGGCTGGAGAAATATCATCGAACATATGCACCAGAACGCGACCGTCGCGCAATGGTATAAAGAACACGGTCGTCACGAAGTCTTCGCGCGCGGCAAAGAAGTCACTCTCGGTGACGCGACGCATAATCTGATTCTTAACGAAGTTGATTTATCGCGCCCGGACAAACCGGAAATGGAAGGACCGAAAACTGCGGCTGAAGAAATGCAGATGATGCGAAAACTCTATCAGGAAATGGTGATGGAGAAAAATAACATCAAAGGTGAAAGCCTCGTGCAGATCGGCGGAATCAAACGCGAGAAAAAAGAAAAAGCCGGAGAAGCCACCGCTTAAACGGAGTTTTCAGCCAAAAAATAAAAAAGCCTTGCTATTGATAGCAAGGCTTTTTTATTTTCGAGAGTTGCTGAATAATTTTCGGGAATCGCTGGCAATTTTTGAAAGTCTTCGCGCTGATTTTTCCTCGTTTTATTTTTTAATGTGATGTTATAATCTCAAATTCGCCGATGGGAAAAACATATATTCGGCGATGATTCTAATCTTACAAAAAAGCGTTCAACAAAAATGAAAAAATTACAATTATTATTTCTCGCGTGTATTTTTTGCGGTTTCGGAGGTATTTCCGTTTCGGCAGATACGAATACATATTTCTCAGAGGCTTCGGCTTCATTATTTTCGAGCAGCAAAGAAATAAAGAACAACGAAGTTGACGAACTTCTAAAAACCGCGCTCGAACTTTATAAACAAAAAAAATATGACGAAGCACTCACAAATTGCGTAAAGGCTGCCGAAATGAGTCCGAAAGATTTCAGACCGCATTCCATTTCGGGCATTATTTATATGGCTCAATGGAAACTCAAAAGCGCGTCCGAATCGTTTGCCAAAGCAATCGAATTAAAACCCGACAACAAATATATTTATTTATATAAGGCGAAAGCCGACCAGATGCGCGGCGCGAAAGAAGAGGCAATCGCGGCGAGCCGTAAAGCGATCGAGATTGATTCTTCGTTTGCCGAAGCGTATATGGTCATCGGCGATGCTCTGCAATACGACGAAAAACGCCGCGACGAAGCCGAAGCCGCATATCGCGCCGCCGTCAAAGCCGATCCGAATTTCGTCAATGCTTTTGTAAGTCTCGGCAGTAATCTTTTATATAACAAAAAAGATGAAAAAGGCGCGGAAGAAAATTTTAGAAAAGCGATGAAATTAGACCCGAAACAAATGGCTGGTCGCTTTGAACTCGGTCGCCTGATGGTCAAACAAAACCGCCTCAAAGAAGCGCGCGAGGTTTGGGAAGACAGAACGACCGACGAAGACAGAACATTTCCGAATTTTATAGACGTATTGCAGCGGGCGGAAAGACTGCAAAAAGCAACGGATGCGCTCGCGCAAAAACCGAACGATCCAGAAACGCTTCTTCAAATGGGCAATGCGGTGATGGAAGGAGATTCGTGGGTAGTTGACGGCAGACAGGAAAAAGCGATTGTTCATTTTCAAAAAGCCCTGAAAATCAAGCCCGATTTCGCCGCCGCGCAATACGCCGTCGTTAAGGCTTATGTTCAAATTGCGGACACTTACAAAGGTAATAACAAAAACGTAGATGAAGAATTAGCAAAACTGCAAAAGATGGATGCTAAACTCGCCAAAGAAATGGAAGACTATCGTAAAAACTACTCCGGCGGATTAAAAGCCGGACCGCCGGCAGCTCTGAATCAATAATTTTGAAAGATTAAATACTGATAAAGCAGAAATGCAGAAAATAAAACCCGTGCAGATCGGCGGAATCAAACGCGAAAAGAAAGATAAATCCGAAACCGCTTCAGCATAAATGGTTTCGGATAGATGAACAAAAACCCTTGTTGATTAAAAAATCGGCGAGGGTTTTTTATTTGTCCGCGATACAAACTTAATTCTTGATTTATGACAGCAAATGTTTATAATTGTCAAAGTTTTATCGAAGGAGTTTTATAATGCGACAGTTGTTTCTCATCGTTTTTTTCTCGGCTTTAGTCATCTCAACACCGATTTATTCACAAACAAAGAATTCTTCCGTTTTAATAAAAAACTTATTGGATTCGCCTGCTCCGGCTCCGCCGAATGAAGCGGTTGATGCTTTGTCAAAACTGAAAGAGCGCACAGAGGAATTTTACAGCGACGACAATGTTCCGCCGGACGACGCGCCGATTGAAGATTTGCTCGATTACTGGGCGAAACAAGCCGAAGGTTACAGCCGTCTGCAATATCAGTTAAAACCTTCTGCCGCAACAGCCGCAAGAATTCTCGAAGCCTGCGAAGAGGATCCGAAAAAACTCGATACTTATTTGTCTGTTCTGCCTTCCGACAGCGCGACCGCCGCCGCCGTCAAAAACATTTACGATAATCATTTGCAGGACAAGGCGGTCGAGCCTTACACCAGAAACCGTGCAAAAGAGTGGCTGAAATACAACAGCGATGCTTACGTTGACGAACTCGTCAGAGAAGCGCAAAAAATAACGGATCGTGATAATTACGTGCAGAACACGCATCAGGACATCCTGTTGGCATTGGCTAAAGTTGATTGGGACGCTGCCCGTCCGATTGTTGAGCGGCTGGAAAACGATCTGTCGCAGCCTTATTCGCAAACTCTGGCGAGATGGGTTCAGTATAAACACGCGCTCGATACGGACGATTCGGGCGCGGCGGAAAATTATCGCCGAATGCTTCAGGATATTGTCGAAAATAAAACGGCGGCGTGGGCGCAGCGCGATTTGGCGATGGACGCGCTCGCCATCAGCGGCGATTGGAAAGGGCGCGACGAATGGTATGTTTCGCTGCTCGAAGACGAAACTTTGCTGACGATTCAGGATAACGGCAATACCGGACTGACGACTTTGATCGCCGCGTCGCCGCCGAAAAAATGGACGGAGAAAATGCTCGAACTCGTTAAAAACAGTAATCTCGCCGTTCGTTCCGCCGCCGTCCGCAATTTGATGAATTCATCCGACAGGGGAAGAAAAGACGTTCTCGAAGCATTGCTTCCGTGGCTGGCAAACGCGAGTTGGGCGAAGCCTTCGCGCAACGGCGAACGCGGACAATATATCACCGCGCTTGCCGAAGGCGATCTGCCCGAAAGCGTCCCGGGTTTGATTTCAATCGTGATGAACGAAGAGGAATTTCGCACGATGGCAATCGGCGCGTTGATTAAATACAAAGACATCCGCGCCGTTCCCGCCCTAAAATTCGCGTTATCGCTTGAAGAAAATCTCGAAGCGCGAGGCATAATCGTTCAGGCATTGATCGCCAGCGGAGGTTTTTCCGACGACGAGCAAATGGCGGGACTTGAGGCTTACGCGACGCTCGTTTCAACGCCGGAAGGTTTGGAGCAGTTCAATTCTTATCTTTACCGCGACTATCACGAAGGCACTGACGACGAGAACGACAAATCGGCGCAAAAAACACTGCCGCTGCAAATCGTCGTCGGAAAAATCGTCGGCGAACAGGAAGAACCGACCGATGGATTAGTCGTTCGCGCCATCGCGCGGGTCAAAATTTTGCGGCGGACAAATCCGCCGGTCGCCGCAACGCTCACCGAAATAATGCAAAGGTGGAAAGGTCGGGCGATTTACGCCGAAATTTTGCGGCAGATTCGTGACAACGAAGCCGACGCGGAAACGATTTTGAGTGTTTTGGCGAAACGAAAAGACGTGCGCGAAAAAGTTTACGGCGAACTGGCGATGCTGCGCGGCGCAAGTGGAACGGCTCGCGGTATCGGCGCGTGTCTGATCGAGGATGAAAACGATTTTTTATCTATTTTAAATCAAACTGACGCGGACGCGCGGACAGCGATGCTCGCCTGCGCTCGTCTGCTTCGCATCAAACTTCCCGTCGCGGAAGTCGGCGCGTTTCTCGATAATCCGAACAAACTTCTCGCGCTCGCGGCTGAACGCTGGCTCGAATCCGAAGACGGCGTTGAAGCGCGAAAGCTCGTTTTAGCCAAACATCCGAACGAAGCCGTGATTCTCGGAGCGCGTCAGGCATTTGTGCCGGACGGAAAAACTTTTGAAAGCAAATCTCTCGACGCGGTTTTTGAAAGCGTCAACGGAATGCCTTTCTGGTCGCTTCCCTTTTCCGAAATGAAAAAAAGCGAGGAAAGACTGCGCGGAGAACTTAAAACAAATCCTGATTTGACAGCCGTTTACGCGATTCTGCCCGAATCAAACAGCGGACAGCAAATCATTCGCGTTTACAAAGACAAGATCGTTTTCACGTTTGAAGAAGACACGGCGCGTTATCTGGAAAAAACTTTAACGGTCAAAGAATTTGAAAATTTTTACGATTTTCTGATTGCGAACAAAATAGATTCGCTTCCGCCTTTTAACGATTTCTGCGAAGAATGCGAATCGAACGAATTCGTAATGTTCGGGCGCGGCGGCGGACGCAGAGTTTTTCTGCGTTCGGCAAATGACGAAAAAAAGGTCGTCGGCAAATTACGCGAATATTTCGAATCGTTCAAAAAGGAAAATCTCAAACTCAATTATCGCCTTTCCGACAAAATAAAAGGCTTGGAAGTTCTGCTAGCTGATGAAAATCTGACCGCCCGCGCCGTTTGGAAAAAAGATGCCGATTTGCGCGTTCTGGTCGAAGACAAATCCGAACAGGCGCGAATCGAAAAGGATTTAGCGGAGCTTCAGCAAAACATTTTCAAAACCGAAACAGAGGACGAAAACCCGGCGCAGCGACAGGCGCAATATTTGACGTTTATGAAGAAACGCGCCGAAATGATGTTCGCTCATTTTTCGTGGCGCGGTCTGCAAAACGGCAAACCCGGTGCAGTCGCGGCGCAACCTTCGGAAGTTCCGTTTTTGGGTAAAACCGCGCCGTATTCGCCGGAAATTCCGATCAGTAATTTGACACCGGATTGGCAAGTTCACGCCGGAAACGTCGAAATTCGCACCGGCGAACTTTATGAAGGCGGTTTGTATAAAATCGTCAATTCGTCAAATCCGGTCAAAATAAAAGAAGGATTTTACGCTAATCCGATTGTCACCGCCGACGGCAAATGGGCGATTGCGACCAAAGCCGAAAACAATTGGAACGAACCGAAAACCGTCGTCCGCGTAAATCTGCAAACCGGCAGAGAATATAAAATCAGCGTTGCGCCGTCCGACGCTTTTTATCCGATTGCGTTTGTCGGCTCGCAAAATAAAGTTTTGCTTTATCGCGGCAGAGGCAGTTTTATACGTTCGGGCGAACCAATTGCCGAAACGACCGAAGGCGAAAATGCTGCCGTAGAAGCGATGGAAAGGATCGCGTCGAGATACGGACGTGCGAATGCCAAACCGAATCCGAGTCCGAAAACGGCGGAATATTATTTATTCGACCCGGCGACCGGCGCGGCACAGCTAATCAAAGGCGAATTTCGACCGATGATTCAGCAATCGGTCAGACCTTTACAGCCGACCGGAAATCCCGGCGAATTTTGGGCGGCGATTTTCGATGCGAAAACAAAGTCAACCGACATCGGACGATACGACGAAAAAACATTCGTTTTTCAGCCGCTCGCCAAAATACCCGATATAAATCTAAGCAGTATGGACGTTTGGATTGACGAAAAAGAAGCGAAAATCTACTTTATTTATCTCGGTCATTTGCTTGCACTACCTTTATCAAAATTGTAAAAAAGTATGTTTATGGGCAGGAGATTTGTCAAAAATTACAATATGAACAACTACCAAAAAATAGCTACCATCTTCCTTCGTGTATCAGGTTTAACTTTTATGCTTTCTGCTATTCTTGACGTAGGAATAGTAGTGGCTAGCATTTTTCTTATGTCAATAGAAGTGATTCCGCGAGATGCGTTAGCCTATGAAACTTATTTTTTGCAAAGTTTTTTTTTCTTAATCGGTGGTTTGATCTTATACGTTAGAAGTAAGTCTTTGGCAAACTCTATTATTGACGGACTTCAAGATGATAAAAAACCAACAGCAGAAGATGAAGTTTCCATCAAAAATTAACGGCGGTTGCCTTTGCGCCTAAAAAAGTGTTTAATATTTGTTTGCTTCCGAAGCAAAAATTTATGCCCAAAAGGGGGTGAAAACGAAAATGGCTGCTATTAATGTAAACAACAACGAATCAATCGAGAGCGCGTTGCGCCGGTTTAAGCGCAAGGTTATCAGCGAAGAAATCATCAAAGATTTGAAGAAACACGCGCATTTTATTCCGCCCGGACAAAAGGCGAAACTCAAATCGGCAAACGCCCGCAAGCGTAATCGCCGACGTTTCCGTCAGGTTCGTCCGACGAATAATATGAACAACAGCAATAACAATCAGCAAAGACCGATGAACAACAACAATCGGTAATCGTGATTGATTGACTTTTAATGATGCGCGGAGAGCGAATGTATCTAAATTGATAAAGATATGCTCTCCGCGCATCTTTTTATTTTGCAGTTTTACATTTTTCTTTCACATTTTATTTACCAATGAACGCCGAAAAAATTCGTATTTTATTAACCAATGACGACGGTTATCACGCCGAAGGAATCATCGCGCTCGAAAACGCTCTGAGCGAAATCGGCGATGTTTACGTCGTCGCGCCCGCTGCGGAAATGAGCGGCGCGTCGCACAGTTTGACACTCGCCCGACCGCTCAGAATTCGTCAGATCGACGCGCGGCATTGGACGGTTGACGGAACGCCGACCGACTGCGTGACGCTCGCACTCAACCGCATTTTGCCGCCCGAACAGCGTCCGCACATCTGCGCTTCGGGCATTAATCACGGCGCGAATTTGGGCGACGACGCGACATATTCGGGAACGGTCGCCGGAGCTTTGGAAGCGACGATTTTGAGCGTTCCGGGACTCGCTTTCAGTCTCGCTGCCAACCGCAACCACGATTTTACCGAATCGGCGAAAGTCGCTAAAGAATTAACGCAAAAGGCGATAAACGAAGGTTTGCCCGCCGGAACGCTTCTAAATATCAATGTCCCGAAAGGCGTTCCGAAAGGCGTTCGCGTCACCAAACAGGGCTTTAAAAACGCCCGTCCGATTATCTCCGAACACATTGATCCGCGCGGTAAACCGTATTACTGGATCGGCGAAGAACGCACCGGTTTTCACTCGGACGAAGACGGCGGCACGGATTTTGAGGCGATTGACGAAGGATTTGTGTCGGTTACGCCAATGCGAAGCGATCTGACAAATCATCGGGCAATCGAACTTTTGCAGAATTGGAACGAATCAGGTTTATAAAATCAGCGTTAATTAATTAATAACGACTACAAGTTTTCACAGAAAGAAATCTTCTAAAAATCCCCGAACGAAGCGCGTTTACTTTAAATGAGTTCGACCAAACTGATTATTATCCGTCACGGCGAAACCGTCTGGAACGTCGAAGGCAAAAAACAGGGACAGCTCGACAGCCCTTTGACTTCATTGGGAATCAGGCAGGCGGAAGCGTTAGCGAAAAGATTGGCGCGTGAATCTTTTACGATTTTATACGCCAGCGATTTGGCGCGGGCTTCGAAAACGGCGCGGCATATTGCCGTTCAAACAAATCACGAAGTCGTTTTAGACAAAAGATTGCGCGAAAGAAATTTCGGTATTTTTCAGGGCTTGACCGGCGAACAGATTAAAAATAAATATCCCGCCGAACATCAAGCGCATCTTGCCGACGCGGTAAATTACGTCATTCCCGAAGGCGAAAGTCTGCGGCAATTTTATGAGCGCAATACTGTTTGTCTGAAAGATTTAACCGTTCGCCACGCCGGAGAAACCATCGCCGTCGTAACGCACGGCGGCGTGATTGACGGATGGTTCAGATATATTTTCGATCTGCCGCTCGGAACGGTTCGCCGCGCCAAATTGTGGAACGCGAGCATCAACTGCATCGTCCACGAAAATGCGGGCGGCTGGACTTTGCACACATGGGGCGATGTCAATCACATCAAATCGCTGCGCCATCTGGACGATTATTGAACTGCAATTAATCTTAGAATACTTCTGCAATGCTTTTTTCGCCTGCTTTCTGCAAATTTCGCTTAACTTTTTTGTAACATAAATTTGCATTCTTCATTTAATCAACTAACATTAACAAGTATAAAAACAGATTTGCATTTATAACGAACAGAATATCAGGGAAGGAGAAATGGAACGCGGATGACGCGGATTTGGCGTATCAAAACGGATAAGAAAACTTTTAGGTTTTATTGCAGGAAGATTATGCAATAAAACCTTTCTGTATTTTATCGGCGAAAATCCTCGTCATCCGCGTCATCCGGGTTCTATTCAAAGAAAAATTATGAAAATTATCATTGCGCCTTCGGGCTTTAAGGAAAGTTTAAGCGCGGAAGAATCGGCGGCGATTATCGCTAAAGGTGTCCGCAACATTTTGCCGGACGCGGAAATCGTCGAGATTCCTTTGGGCGA
>JALYQJ010000079.1 GCA_030855875.1 Acidobacteriota bacterium | reverse complement strand
TAATTATTGAACTGAAACGGTTTGGAAAGTTTCTCCTGAAGCCGTTCGGCGACTTTTGCGACTTCCGCCGCGCTGCCGGTTTCATTGAGCAGAATTGTAAACTCATCGCCGCCCAAACGCGCAACGACATCGCCCGGACGAACGCAGGCTTTGAGCCGCCGCGCAATGCCGATTAATAATTTATCGCCGATGCCGTGACCGAGACTGTCGTTAATCACTTTGAAGCGGTCGAGATCGAGAAATAGAACCGCGAACCGAAATCTCTTGTCGGCTTCAGCCCGATTGATCGCCATCGTCAGATGATTCATAAACTCGGCTCGATTCGGAAGCTCCGTCAAAGCGTCGTGCAGAGCGTAATGATTCAGTTTCGCTTCGGCGGTTTTTTTATCGTCAATATCCGTGTTCGTTCCGAGCCAATTAACGATTTTGCCGTTCGCGTCGAGTCCGGCGGTGGCGCGCGCCAGATGCCAGCGAAAAACTCCGTCGGCGCGGCGCAGACGAAATTCCGTTTCGTAATATTCTCCGGTTTCGAGCGAGCGCGTCCAGCTTTTGAGTGATTCCGGCAAATCTTCCGGGTAAATGAAAGAATGCCATCCTTTATTTGCCACCTGTTCGATTGTTTGACCGAAATAGGTGAGCGTTTGCTCGTTGACGTAATCCAAAGCTCCGTCGGGCTGCGCCGTCCAAACCTGGTGCATAATCCCTTCGCTTAAAAAACGGTAACGCCGCTCGCTCAGTTTAAGCGATTCTTCGGCTTTCTTTCGTTCGGTAATATCGCGTCCGATGCCCTGCACGCCGACTGGAATACCGTTTTGCAAAATAAGCCGTGTGCTGAGTTCGAGTGAAACGCGGTGTCCGTTTTTAGTGAGAATTTCCAGTTCGTAGGTCGTCGGTATGTCGCCGCCGACTTTGCGGGCGGTCATTCGGCGGGCGGTTTCCAAAAAATCGGGCGCGACGATTTTGGAAATATTGATTTTAAGAGCTTCTTCGCGCGAATAGCCGGTAATCATCTCACCGGCGCGGTTTAAGGAAGTGAAATTGCCCTGCAAATCGTGGGTGTAAATAAGATCGTTGGCATTTTCATACAAATCGCGGTATTGTTCTTCGCTGCTTTTCAGAAGTTCTTCGGCTCTTTTTCGTTCGGTTATGTTGCGGGCAATTCCCTGAACCGCGATTAACGCGCCGTTTTTGTAGATTCCGGTAGTGTTTACTTCGAGTGTTACGCGGTCTTTGCTTTTGGTAATACAGTCAACTTCGTAAGCAGTTTGTTTCTTCGCTCCGGCGATTTTTTTCGCCATCATCCGCCGCGCCATTTTCAGATGTTCCGGCGCGACGATTTGAGCGATATTCATTTGCAGAGCTTCTTCGCGCGTATACCCGAAAAGCTGCTCGGTTTTGCGATTGACCGATAAATAATTTCCCTTCAGATCGTAGACGTAAATCAAATCGTTGGCGTTTTCAAAAACATTTCGATACTGTTCTTCGCTTTCGGTTAGCGATTCCTGCGTTCGGTTGCGTTCGGTGACATCGTGAATAATCGAGTAAAGCAAAGTTTCGTTCTCTCCGTAAAGCGGACTCGAATGAACTTCCACGTCGCGGATTTCGCCGTTTGCCAGCCGATGCGGAAAAATAAAATAATTGCGCCGTTCGCTTTCCGCCGCCTTCATTTCACGCCGGATTTCTTCGTCGGACAGAGCATTGATTTCGGTAATTTTCTTTGTCTTAAATTCGTCGCGCCGATAGCCGTAAAACCGGCACGCCGCCGGATTCGCGTCAACGATTGCGCCGGATTCGGCATTAATCAGCAATTTTATCGCCTGATTTTTTTCAAACATCTGACGATGGCGTTCTTCGCTTTCCCGGAGAGCGGCTTTGGCGGCAACGCCGATTTCACCAAAATATTCATTCGGCGCGGGCAATTGAGGAATCGGACATTTATTTTCGAGCTTCATAGCGGCGGCACCTCAAGCATATATTTCGTCGGCAAAACCGGCTTTTTTCGCGGCAAAAAGTGATTATCTAAAACCGTGTAATTTTGCATTTCGGGAAATTTCAGCTCGGAGAGTATTTGAGCGGAAGCGAAAACGGACAAAATTTGTCTACCGGAATTGTCAAAATTTGTCATTTTGATTAAATTTCAGTCTAAAAGTTTTAGTTTCTTTGGAGAGAAAATGGCGAAAAATGGTGAGATAAGTTTTTTAATCGCGGAAATTTAAGATAATTCGCCCGAAAAACGCTAAAATTCTTCAAGCACTTGCCGTGCCATAATTCGACGCTATTTGACAGGAATTTTTGTCGGTGCGGCTTTTTATGAAATCATTGAATTTTTCTCGCCAAAATTTTGCAAAAAAGCTAAACTGAATGCGACTTCAAACCATTCCAAAAATTATGAAAACATCAATTTTCTTCGTTTTGATTTTCTCGTTTATCTTTTCGTTTTCGGGGCAGCTTTCCGCGCAGACGATGCCGCCGGGCGCAGACGAACGGGTTTGGCAGCAAGCCTTAAAAATTCACCGCAAAGCCGTGATCGTTGACGGACATAACGATATTCCGTCGCCGTTGGTTGATGACGATTTCGATCTCGCCGCAAATTCCGTCGGCAAATTTCACCGCGATGGCGATCCGTTTCACACGGATTTGCAGCGTTTGAAACAATCCGGCATTACGGGCGAATTTTTCTCGATTTACGTTTCCGGCACGACGCTCAAAACGGGTGGCGCGATGCGGCGGGCGATGGATTTGATTGACGCGACGAACCGCGAAGTCGAAAAACATCCGAATCAATTAATGTCCTGCACGACCGCCGCGCAAATCCGGCAGGCGAAAAAGCAAAATAAAGTGTGCGTTTT
>JALYQJ010000074.1 GCA_030855875.1 Acidobacteriota bacterium | reverse complement strand
GACCGTCGGGCTTCGGCAATCTGGTCGTAAATGCCGGAATAGCGCAGATATTCGCCCGACGGATTATCCTCGGAAATCGGCTGAAGCATCGCTTCAAGGTCAATTACGGGCGGTTTTTGCAGTTCTTCACTCATTAGAAAAATTGCTCCTTACGTTCACAAGTAAAACAATCGGAATTACGGGTTTTAATTTGATTAACTCGTTAATAATCCAATTATGAATTGAAGTCAAGTTGTTTTTTCGGGCTGCGAAATAAAAAATAAAGAATTTAAAACTAAAAGTTTTTACAAAACATCGTGCGTCAAATAGCGCAAAGGCGAAAATTCGTAAATTTAACCGGAAGACAATCGCAACGGCAGTAAAACCGGCTCTTTTTATTCTTGTTCGTGATTAAATTCAATTTTTTCAATGTCGAGAATTGATTTTTCTTTGCCGTCCATCCAGAAAATTTTCATTCCTTCGCCGATGAAAATCTCTTCGCCCGCGTCGCGCCAGTCGGTCATTCTGCCGAGCCGAATCCGGTCGTCGTCCGATTTCCACGAACCCGAATAAAGCGCGGGAATAAACATCTCGCCGGTCGTGCCGCTGGTTAAACCAACCTCCGCCTGAATCCAAAAAAGGTCGCGCAGTGATTTAGGTTTGAAGAATACTATTTTCTGCACCTGTTCAATCGGCAGCCAAACATATTGATCTTTTAACATCGCTTCAAAAACGCACATTGTCGGATCGTTATAATCACGAAAATCGCTAAACTCTTCGCCGTTAATTTTGCACGGAAAAGCTGGACGGTTTTCTTCCGTTTCGTCCAAAATCTTTCGGGCTTCCGCTGCATTTCCTTCGCGCAGACGATTGTTTGCTTGGAGCAGTTCTTCAACATAAGCGGGCGGAGACTGCAAAAATTCCGGCTTTAAACCGTTGTCGAAAAAGTTAGCGCGGTCGCGTTCGGCTTTAAAGTTCTGCCGGTAAATCATCGCGCCGACCATCGACTGCACATCTTGATGTCCGACGACTTCGAGTTGTCGTTCGGCGCGTTCCCAATCGCCCGTAAAACACGAAAGTTCAAAAAGAAACGTCCGCGCCGATTGGTCTGTCGGGTTGTTTTTAACCAGACTCAAAGCCGATTCCATCGCGCCCTTCAAATTTCCGGCATCGAGTTGTGTTTTTGCTTCATTCATAAAATTAGTTCAAGGTTCAAGGTTCAAGGTTCAAGGTTCAAGATTTTATTCAAACTTTGAACCTGAAACATTGAACTTTGAACTTACTTCAAAATATTTTGCGGTGCTTTCAGCGAACGGAAAATCGTTTTGTCAAACAAATCTCCGCCGCTCGGTTTTACAAATGCGGTAACTTTTTTACCGCCGACATCATACGTTAAAAGATACCTGCCATCCGGCTGTTTTTGCGGATTGCCTTTGTCAATAAAGCGAAACAAACCCCAGTTTCCAGGGAATTTCAGCGGTTCGTTTGACGAATTGACATTTGAATTCTGCAAAAACTTGCTGGTGTTAGTGTTATTGACGTTAGCCGTCGAAGTATTTGCCGAACTATTTGACGGAAGTGCCGTCCCTGAAGTCGAACTCGTCCCGGAGGTCGAAGCCAGACTCATAATAACGCCGGTTTCCGTTCCTGTTCCGGCGGGAAAACTGAGCTTCGTCGAAGCCGTTCCGTTGGAACTTATCGTGTTCCCGTCAATATTTACTTCGATCAACGCATCCTTGACCGGATTCAACTGAAATTCATACTCGAATTTTGGTGTCGGATTTGTTCCAAACAGCGTCTTTCGCAGATTGAACGCATTATTCAGATAAGCGACGAATTCGTCCGAGAACTGAACTTTGCTCGATTCTTTAACTTTTAGCTGTCCGTTTGCCTCTTCAAAGTAAGTATTCAGACGCTCTTTGTAAAACATCGAAAGTTTTCCGTCGGTCGGATTCAGGAAAGTTTTCAAATCGTTCAAATCGGATTCGGCTGCGCTGTCTTCAAACGGAAAACCTTTTTCGATTTTTTTGGCTTCTCCGAAAATCTGTTCCGCCCAGACTTTTGTAAGTTGAGCATTTTTTCCGCCGTCGAGAATCACTCTCAAATTTCCGAGCGGCTCCTGCATAAGCGTGGCGAGTGCCTGTGCCGACTGCGAATCGTTAAAGGTTTTTAATAAATTGTTGATCGCCGTCTCATTATTTTGCAGTTTGAGCTTGTCGTCTTTTTCGGCTGCCAACTCTTGCGCGATTTCCTTAAATTTGTCATCGGAAATACCGTTAAAGAGGTTGTAAACCTTGCCGATTGAGTCTTTATATTTTTCAACCGGAGGCGTGTCGGCTTGCTCTTTCTTGCCGATAAAGGCGACGAGCGGGCGAAAATCCTTTTCGACCTGCGTTCCGCCGCCGGTCGGTGCAGTCGTCGTTGTTTTGCTGCGGAAACTCTTTATCCACTCCCACCAACCGCCGCCGTCGGCTTTTGCCGAAAGGTTCGTATTGCGGTTAATCTCAGTCAATAGAATTTTTATCGGCGAACTATCGGACGAAAACGACTGTAACGCATTTTCTGCGTCTTCCTTGTTTTTATACGGTCTGACTTTAACGCCTTTGACAAAATCCCGCCAACGGTCGGCATAATCACGAAGATAGCGTTCTTCGATATTGCTCGCATCATTTGTCTGCGCGGTTCCGGTTTTGCCGCCCATCACCCAATCGTCTTCGCTCAACTTTGCCGGAGCTTCCTTAATTGCCGCCAGCATTAATGGGTAACCTTCAGTCGTGTATGCGCCCGGAACGGAAGAATTGCCCTGCATATAAGTCGAATCTGTAAATCCGCGTCTTAAAATCTCTTCGGTCGTCATTGCGCCGTGTTGATCTTCGACAATCTTAGAAATTTCCGTCACGCGCCGTTTGTAATAACGCCATTTTGCAGGGAAATCCTGTAGTTTTCGGCGCGTCGCGGCAATTAAGTCGTTATTAGGTGTGATGCGCGGAAACTTGAAATCTTCATCGTCCCGGTCAATCTGTTTCGCCCAAAAATCGAGCTGCTGCTCCGCCGCCGGAGCGAACTCGGCGGGCAATTTAGATTCCGCCGTCCAATATTCCTTCAAAGTGTTGGTGATATGTCCGGCTTCGGCTTTTGCTTTGTATTCGCCCGTCAACATCAAATAAGCCCGAAACAAATCATATTGTTTTTCAAGTTGTTTCTCTTCCTGTTCGGTTAATTGCGCGGCGTTGGCAACCGGCGGCGCGGCGGCAAATTTTTTCAATTCCGCTTCGACCCGTGCGATGGTCGGAGCCTTAAATCGCTGTTCGATGACGGTGAAATAAATCGGCAATAGATTTTTTTTGTATATCCGGTCGCCCGAATACATTCCGAAACGCATCGTCAGCGGCGGATTATTGCGTTCGTAATCGTCGAATTTAACCAGAGTTTGACGCAAATCTTCGGTCGCTTCTATCTCGCGTCCGGCGATTGCCGGTTTCTTTTCGAGCGGATTTTTGCCCGAATCTTCGCGCACGATGGCGACGACTTTTCCGCCGCGTTCCGCCGCTTCGTCGAGTAATTGTCTGTTTTGATAAAGCGAAAAGCCGGTCATCAGCAGCAAAAGACTCACAAAAAGCGCACCCAAAGCGGTTAAAATCCAGCCTAAAAGCGGCGGACGGCGGCGACCTTCCTGAAAAGTTCTGACCAAATCCTTGTCGCGCAAAACCACGTCGCGGAAAAATCTTTCGGTGAAATACGTCGCTCCGACCGTCTGGGGAGAGTTCGGGGCTTGTCCGTTGCGCGATTTGACCGGCGCGGCGGTGAAATAAAATCCCCGCAAAAACGGATTTTCGCTAAACGGATTCGGGCGGAAAAGCGTTGTGACAAAAGTGCCGAGCTTGCGCCGGGCGGAACCGAAATGCAGCGGAAAATTAAAAATTTTAAGTTGGCGAACCGGCGGAAACGGCGCGGAAAGCCGGACAATCCGGCGTTTCATAATCGAATTGTGCAAAATTTCGTATTCGCCGTCGAACATCTGCGCCGCGCTCTCGCTCTTTTCGAGCGGAATCGTCGAACCCCAAACCAATGTTCCGCCTTCGTTTTTTGAAGTCGAAAAAGAATCGCGGAAACCTTCGATAGCGTCGGCGTGAGAAAAAACCAGATAAATCGGAAAGCGCACTTTCAGCCGCGCAATCGCGTCGTCGAGCCGCGCACGAAGAACTTTCGCCATTTCTTCGATGTCGCGTCCCTCAGAACCGAGAATTTTTTCAGCATCTACGACCAGCAGAAACCCGTCGAGCGGACGATTCGAGCGATATTTTTTTATCGTGTCGAGCATCGCCGACCATTCATCGGCATCAACGCCTTCGGCTTGATAACGTCCGGCGGTGTCAACGAAAACCGCATCACTCGTGACGCGCCAATCAATATTTCCGGTCGGTCTGACGAATTTCTGCTCGGATTGCCGCTGGCTCGGCAGCGTTTGAAAGTTGAGATTCGAGCCGAGAACGAGCGAAGATTTTCCGGCTTTCGGCGTTCCGGCGACGATATACCACGGCAGCGAATAAACGGCTTCCTTTCCGCCCGCGCCGAGATTTGAACCTTTTAAAAACTGAACGACTTCTTCCGCCGATTTATTCAAATCATCGTAATTTCCGACGGGCGCGGTCGTCTTTACCGGCGCGGCGTCTCCTGCCGGCAGAGCTTCTCCGGCGGCTTTGGCTTCAAGTTCGGCTTTCGCTTTCGCTTCCTTTTTCTTGCTGCGGCGCGAGGAAACATAACCGGCAATCAGCGCGAACGGCATTGTCAGCATAATCAATACGATGATAACGATTCGGTCGTTAACACCGGAAAAACCCAATTTATTGCCGAAAATCCAGACGGTCATTCCGACAATGCCGTAAAATGACATTAATCCGCCGAGACCGAATGCGTATTTTAATTGGTTTAATTGCCAGGCACTCATATTTTCCTTTTTTATGAAAACGGATGAATTATTTTCTTCGCGTCAGCGATTGCCGGAAACGAAAAGCTAAAATAATAAATTAACGCGCACAATTGTTTCCAAATTATTTTTCACTTTTATCTGTACGTTTAGGGTCTAGTCTTTAGGCGGCTTGCCTCTGATTGAAGATATTGCCGTCTAAAGGCGAAACAAAAAACATTGGAAAATCTATATTGAAATCCGTTAAAACACTAATTTCTCACGTGCGTTTTCTAGAAATGTTTGCGACATCACAAACATAACTACATAAACAATAATCGCTAATCCCAGACCGCTCGCCGCGCTGATTTTTGCCCAAACCGGCATTCCGCGTTTTTCGGGCGGCGCGGGTTGATCGTTGGCAAGCCAGTTCGGTGAAAGCTCGACGGGACGAATTTTTCCGACTTTTACGAGCGCGTTGGCGGTTGACTGCATAATCGCCAAAAGTTTTTCCTGTTCGTAAACGCCGTATCTGCCTTTAAAGCCGAGAAGCATACAGAAATAGTAAATTTCCACCGCATCCTGCGTCGTTTCGATCTGTTTGAGCATCGCCTGAAGTTTGTCGAAGAATTTATTTCCGGCAAGCTGTTCGCCGAAATATTCGAGCTGCAAAGGATTTTTTTCCCATTCATCGCGCAGCGGAAAATTATTTGTCAAAACCGTTTCGTCAACAAACGAAGCGAGGGCGAATTTGGAAACCTGAACGATTTTATGATTAAGACGATAACGCTCGGAGCGTTTTTCAAATTCTTCGAGCAGCGCGGCAACCTGCGGGCGCAATTCATTTGACGGCGCAACGATTCCGGCTTTGAGACGAAGAATTAAATCGAAAACCGGTCCGGCAAAAGTTACTAAATCATTTTTGTTCGCTTTTTCACTCATATCTTTTTTTTAAGTGGAGAGTAGAGAGTGGAGAGTGGAGAGAAAAACAGAATTTAGATTTTCCACATTTTTATTCACTACATTCACTCACTAATTTTTCTACTTTTTTTACTCTTTACTCTCCACTCTCTACTCTCTACTTCTTCAAGGTTTGACCGCATACATTTCCAGTTTTTCATCGGGAATTTCGTCCGGCACATAAACCGAAATCACTTTCGAACCTTTGATTCCGTTCCAATACGGTCCGATTGTGTCGAGCATAAAATAACGGAAACCGACGCGGGCGGGAATCGGCGCGGGCGGCGGATTGGCGTGCGTTAAAACAACGCCGGGCAGTGCCGAACCGATGACCGAATCAATCACGTCACGCGATGCGATTTTGACGACGCGCGGAACGCCTTCGATGAGTTTCGATTCCGGCATTTGAGCACGAACCGCCAGATAAAATCCGGCTTCCTTCAATAGACGTTCGTCTTCGATCCGACCGACATAAAGCGTGTCGCGCGTCTTTTCAAGAATAATCGGAACGCAGCGGCTTGGAATCACGGTTTCGAGCAATTCCTTTAACTGCGTCGAAAGACTATAAAACGTAAAATAAAGGTCGTCGTGATCGTATTTAACAATATCTTTCGGGTGAAATTCGATGGTAAACGTCATCAATTTTCCGGCTAAACCCGCCATTTCCAGATAAAGTTTTTCCGGGTGCAGAAGCGGCGAGCGAAAATAGTGCGTCATCATCGGAATCGAAGAATTTATCGTGTGCAGAAGCCAGAAAATCGCCACTTCCGATGTCGTAAAATCTGCCAAAGAAGCATTTCTCTGCCGCCGCTGTTCGCCTAAACTACCGCTTTTGGTAATCAGAATTTCGACCAATTGACGCAGCATATTGACCAGCCACATCGAACCCGAAACTTTGAGAATCGGCGGAATATATTCTTCCGAAATCTTTAGTTGTCCGGTCGGCGTTCGTTCGAGTTCGGCGATTTTCATCGAGGTAAAACCGTCGCGCAGTTCGTCGTCGAAAATCAGCCGCAGATTGCTTTTGGCGTAGGCGAGCGGCTGTTCGTTCGTTCCGCTCGTTTCGTCTTTGACGAGTGCGCCTTCCTGCAAATACCTGAGATTGGCGTTGGTTTTCGCGCCGTTCGCCTGAAAATTGGCTTCGCCCATTTTCCGCGCCGGAATCGCCAGATGAACGCCGAGTTTTTCTTGTTCCGGGTGAAAATGGTCTTTGACCGGACGTAAATCGGGGACGGCTTCGGCGTCGGGAACATTTATCATCAAACCGTCGGGCAAAACCGCGTGACAAACCGTGATTTGAAAATTACCGTTGGCGACAGCTTCATTATTAACCTGCAAATCCAGCACGCCGTATTCAAACGGCAGAACCGAACGCACACGCGAATTCATCAATTCTTCGTGATAATTGTCCCATTGCTGAAAGTGCTGCGGCGACAGAAGCATCCCTTCATTCCAAACAATTTTGCGGTACTTGCTCATAATTTATAGAGGTCAATAGTAAAAC
>JALYQJ010000057.1 GCA_030855875.1 Acidobacteriota bacterium | reverse complement strand
ATGAAAAAGAACAAACCGCGCCCGAATTATCTTTGTTTCTGCCCGTTTTAGACGAAGAGGAAAATTTGCGTCCGATGCACACTAAAATCGCTGAAGCCCTAAATTCCCTCGGCAAAACGGCGGAAGTAATTTACGTTGACGACGGTTCGACCGATCAAAGTCTGCGTATTTTGCGCGAAATCGCGGCGAACGATTCGCGCGTTCGCGTCATTTCTCTGCGCCGCAATTACGGACAAACCGCCGCGATGAGCGCGGGAATTGACGCGGCGAAAGGCGAGATTTTGATTCCGATGGACGCGGATTTGCAAAACGATCCGAAGGACATCGCCAGACTTTTAGACAAACTAAACGAAGGTTATGATGTCGTTTCCGGTTGGCGCAAAAACCGCAAAGACGCGCTTGTTTTGCGGAAAATTCCGTCGCAAATCGCCAACAGAATAATTTCGTGGATCGGCGGCGTTCCGCTTCACGATTACGGCTGCAGTTTAAAAGTCTACCGGCGCGAAGTGATTCAAGATGTGCGGCTTTACGGCGAAATGCACCGTTTTATTCCGATTTACGCAAGCTGGGCGGGCGCAAGAGTTACGGAAATTCCGGTTGACCATCACGCGCGGACAATGGGCAAATCGAAATACGGAATTTCGCGGACGCTCAAAGTCGTTTTCGATTTGATGACGATAAAATTTATGGCTTCGTATCAAACGAAACCGATTTACGTTTTCGGCACATTCGGTTTGATTGCATTTCTGCTTTCGATTATTGCAGGCGTTTGGTCGTTCGTTTTGAAATTTATCTATGGCGTTTCGTTTATTTTAACGCCTTTGCCGGTGATTGCGGTCGTGATGCTGGCAATTTCGATGCAGTTTTTTTTAATGGGATTGTTAGCCGAAATGCTCGTGCGGACTTATCACGAATCGCAGGACAAAGCGATTTACGCAGTGCGCGAGAAGATTGGATTTGATAAAGAAAATGCCTGAGCTAATCTGGAACGAGTATGAGGTTATTGAATGTTTGGGCGTTTTGCCCGAAACGGAAGAATTTTTTACTTCTCATTATTTCAAACTTGTAAAGGATAAATTTATTTTGCAAATAACAATCTGGCAAATTGAAAGTTGTATTGCTATTTCTATCTCGAAAGAAAACGATGAAAAGCCGTTTCTCACAATTTATTTTATAGTTCGAGATATTTTGGAATTTATGAACGCGAAGAATTTTTCAAGCCTTAAGTTTCAAGATTGCATCATCGTCTCAAGCCGATTTTGGATGTATGAAGAAAATGAGAAGAAAAATTATTTTGACAAAGATATATTTCCAACCAAACTTAATATAGAACTTTGCGTGTATCCAAGACTCGAAATTAAATTTCACTGATTTTTATGTGCGGAATAGCAGGCTGGGCAAATTTAGAAAATAAATCTTCACAAAATGATGAAGCCGTTCTTCATCAGATGTGTGAGCGGATGAAGCATCGCGGACCGGATTCGGAGGGTTTGTGGACGGATGAAACGGTTGCGCTTGGGATGCGGCGGCTTTCGATTATTGATTTGCATACGGGCGAACAGCCGGTTTATTCGGAAGATAAATCAATCGTAGTCGTGATGAACGGCGAGCTTTACAATTTTCGGGAAGTCCGAAGCGACTTGGAAAAACGCGGGCATAAGTTTGAAACAAATACTGACACGGAAATTTTGCCGCATCTTTACGAGGAATACGGCGACGCGATGCTCGAACATATTAATGGAATGTTCGCGTTTGCGCTGTGGGATAAAAACAAAAAGAAACTGCTGATTGCGCGTGACCGTTTCGGCGAGAAACCGCTTTATTACGGCGTGTTTGATAATCAATTGATTTTCGCTTCCGAACCGAAAGTTTTATTGCAGCATCCGGCTGTCAAAACCGAAATAAATACCGACGCGCTGCGTTCTTATTTGTCGTTTGATTATGTTCCCGCGCCAAATTCGATTTACAAAAATATTTACAAACTGCCCGCCGCGCATCTTTTGATTTTGGAAAACGGCGAAGTGAAAACGCGCCGTTACTGGAATCTGGCTTTTCACCGAAACGGCAACGTGCCGACGATTGAAAAAGCCGCTGATGATTTGCGCGAACTGCTCGCCGATGCGGTGCGGATGCGACTCGTTTCCGACGTTCCGCTCGGAATTTTATTGAGCGGCGGCGTTGATTCTTCGACGGTCGCGGCGTTTGCGACGCAGTTTTCGAGCGAGAAAGTGAAGACGTTTTCCATCGGTTTTGAAGAAGATTCGTTTGATGAATCGAAATACGCCAGACAAGTTGCGAATTATCTAAATACGGAGCATTACGAAGATAAATTGAGCGTTGAAAAAGCGGCGGATTTGATTTCAGAGATTGGAACGTGGCTCGACGAACCGCTTTCGGACGGTTCATTGATCCCGACTTTGCTGCTATCTCGTTTCGTTAAAAAGCACGTTACGGTCGCGCTCGGCGGCGATGGCGGCGATGAGATTTTCGCCGGTTATCCGATGTATTTCGGACATAAAATGGCAAATATCTACGGCGCAATTCCGCAGTTTTTGCGTTCGGGCGTAATCGAACCGATAGTCAATCGTCTGCCGGTTTCCAACAAAAATCTGTCATTCGATTACAAAGCAAAACGATTTGTCGCAGCTTCAAAATACGATGCGGTAACGCGCCATCATTCGTGGTTCGGCTCGTTTTCGATTGACGAACAGCAAAATCTTTTATCGAAAGACGTTTTGGCGCGGACTTCAAACGATATTTATAAAGACGCGAAGGATTTACTGAAAATTACCGACGCGCCGACGGAAATCGAACGAATGCAGTTTCTCGATTTAAATTTTTATATGGCGGAAGACATTCTGACGAAAGTTGACCGCGCTTCGATGGCTGTTTCGCTGGAAGTTCGCGCGCCGTTTCTTGATCCGCGCATCGCACAGTTTGCCGCCGGTTTGCCGCTCGAATACAAACTCAAAGGCAACAAAGGGAAATATATTTTGAAAAAAGCCGTCGAGCCGCTTTTGCCGAAAAATATTTTAGAGCGTCCAAAAAAAGGCTTCGGAATACCGATTGCCGAATGGCTGAAAGGTCGTTTGAATCCGTTAATGCACGATTTGCTCGATTCAAAAAGATTGCAAAATCAAGGTTTGTTTGATGCGGAATTCGTGCAGAAATTGATAAAAGAACACGAAACGAATTTTGCTTCGCATCATAAACAGCTTTGGACTTTGCTCGTTTTTCAGCTTTGGTTTGATAATTTTTTGAAGAAGTGATTTCTGCGCCTTTGCCTACGCGCGAACTTCCGCTTTGCTTGAATAAACCGAAAATCGTCCGTCATCGTCAAACTCGAATCGCTCAAACTTCATTCCTGCTTTTTCCAAAACGCGAATCGAAATCAGGTGATCGTCGTCAACCGTCGCGTAAACTTCCGGCAGGTTTAATTCTTCAAAACCGTAAATAATAATTCTTCGCGCAAGCTCCGTTGCGTAACCCTTTCCCCAATCAGTGCGGCGGAGAAAATAAACAAGTTCCCAATCTTCAGTTTTTAGTTGACGCGGGTAAATTCCGGCGTGTCCGACATATTGCAAATTTTCCTTTTCAAAAACCGCCCAGATGTTAAAGCCTTGCGGGTAAAGTTTTTCAAAAAGTTTCTGCCACCACGCTTCGGCTTGATCTTCGGTTAAAACGCCGTCGCCGACGTGCTTCATTACTTCCGCGTCCGTGAAAAGCGCGAGCAAATCGGTTTTGTCTTTGTCCGCGTAATGTTTCAAAATTAATCTTTCAGTTTCCATAAACAAAAAACGACGCTTTACTAAAATAAAGCGTCGGCAAGATAGCGCAATGTTTACTCGGAGTTATTGAACGATGGTAAAAGTTCCCGCCGGTTCCAAAGTTTGTCCGCCAACGCGGTCTTTGATTTTGATTTTTATTTCATAACTGCCAAGCGGCATTTGATCGGTCGGTAAAAGTCTGGCAAGCGTCAGACGCTGTCCCGAATCGCTTAAACCTTCCCATTTTTCCGGCTGGCGCAAAACTTCTTTGCCGCCTTTCATCAAAACATATTCGACTTCGACCGCAGGGCGCAATGTCGTCTGATCTATTTCGGCATTGTAAACCTGTAAATAAATACCGACCTGCTGACCTTTTCTATAAATGCCTGAAAGATTCGGAATCACCTTCGCGTTTCCGATAATAAATCTTGCGCCGATGTCTCTTTCATTTGCCGTCCGCAGCGTCGAAGCTAAGATCAGCGTCGAGGTCGAAAGTTTTTTCTCATCGTATCTCGGCACGGTAAAACCTTTGCTGACAACGCCTTTATTGCCCGAAACAACATCGCGGACGACGACATCAACTTTATAAGTTCCGGGCGTTAATGCGACTGCCGTTTGATAAATTGATTTACGTTCTTTTGCTTCGGCGAGTTCTTCGCCGGTCGCGTTGGTCGTTACCGAATCTTCAAATATGCCGGAACGCTTGCCCGAAACGGCTGTAATGCGCCCGAAAACATTCATTTTCGCGGTCGGCAACCCGCCGCTATTTTCAAAAACTAATTCCTTGTTTTCAGTCTGAACGGTAAATGTTGCAATGATACGGTCTTCCGATTGGCGGAAGAAATCAACCTGCATATCGAAATCGAGCGGATTATTGTCAATCGTTCCCGAATCGCCGCCCGCGAGTGCCTGCAAATCGCTGAATTTGACTTGCGGCGGACGCTGCAAATCAGTCAGAACGCGCAGCCGTTCAAACGGCTGATCCTGAGCGCGTCCGTAGTTGTTGCCGTTACCGATTCCCGAAATACGGTCGCCTTTGTTTCCCAATCCGAGCTGTTCCGCCGTTGTCAAGCCGGCACCGGGAACCGTCAAAAGCGCATCTTTTTCCTGAGCATTTCGCGCTAAACGATATTCGCCCGTTCCGGTCGGATCAACGAATTCGATTTCTAAACCGTCGCCGACATTATCTAAATGACGATAAAACCAGATTTCAAAAGGATACGTCGTCGTCGAACCGCCGCCTTCGTATGAAGGTCGGTCATATGAACCGCCCGAAGGATGCGATTCTACCGAATCGGGTTTTCCCCACGCAATATATGTGCGACCTCTGTCGGTTCGCCAGCCCGGAATTCCCGATGCGTAATGTTCGTTGGCATACGCGATGCGTTCGTAATATTCTTCGCGGTATTCGTTTTCTTCTGTGTCCGGGTTCGGGTCGCGTCTGCGCCAGAAGTTTTCGATAAAATTTTCGCGCTCTTCATCGGTTTTTAACTGATTAAACGCTTTCTTTTCATCTTTGGTAATAATGTAAAGCACGTCATTATTTATCCATTTTTTATAAACTTCTTTTAATTCCGGTTTGACGTTTCGCGCCTTATCATTTATATCCTGACTCGGTGTTGATTTGGGGTCTTGTGCCATTCCGATTGTTACGGTCGACGCTAGAAACAAGCCGGTTAATGCTAAATTACGAACAGATTTTACTTTCGACATAACGGTAAACTCCTCTGCTGTGCCGCAAAAAATATTGCTTTTACGCTTTCTCCCGATAAATTTTCTTTTAATATTTTAGATGGAAATACTTATTTGTTCAAGATGCTTTACAATGTCGGTTAGGTTGCCTTTCTTAGACTTCGGCATCGGTTTGCCGCTTTCTGCCGAAAAACCAGGCGATAAGAATGGAAATCACATATAAAACTACCATCGGCGCGGCAAAAAGCATCAAATTCGGAATGTCTCCCGTCGGCGACGCGACTGCCGCAATGATTAAGATAGCGATAATCGCTATCTTCCAGCTTTTCATTAAAAGTTCGGCGGAAACCAATCCGATTCGGGCTAAAACATATGTAATTGCTGGCATCTGAAAAATCAATCCCATCGCCAGCATTATCAACGTAATGAAATCAAAATAATCCGTCGCCCGAAGTAATAAACGAAAATCCTCGCCGAGTCCGAGCAAATATTTAAGTGCCGGAGGAAAAAGTATGTAATAGGCAAAAGCCGCGCCGATGATAAACGAAATTGTTGAAAGTCCTATAAACGGAGTAACATACGACCTTTCGTGCCGGTATAGAGCGGGCGATATAAATCCCCAAATCTGCCATAATAAAAATGGCAGTGATAAAGCAATTCCAGCATAGAGCGAAACCGTGACGTAAAGCGTAAACGATTCGGCTGCCGTCGTAACGATCAGTTTTTCTTCAGCCGTCGGCTCGTTCATATTCGGCGAAACCAAATCTGCCGGTAATCTTACGCCCTTCGGAATAATTGCATTGCTCGTAAATATCGGTTCGTTTGTGTAAACTCCTAAACCTCCTTTCCCATCCGCCAATACAATTGCCTGAACTGAAGTTCCCGGTGAGAGAACATTTACGCCGAGTTTCGTTGCGCCGCTAAAAACATAATTTCCCGTTTCGCCTTCCTTTAGATTACTGACCGGCAGAACTCTTTCGTTGCCCGTCAATCCTTCAATCGGCAATTCGCGTCTTTCGGCTTCTGAAAGCGCGTAGCGTATCGGAACGGAGAGGAAATTATAAATTTTGTCCGACACAAACCAACAGAGCATAAATGCTATGACTACGATCGCCACCGAGTTTACGAGCCGCCGGCGCAATTCGTCCAAATGATCCATAAAGGACATCTGATTTCCTAAGTCTTCTTCATTTATTTCGTCGGGTGTCATCTACTCGTCAGGCGTGAGACTTTAAAGCCAATCGCGTTTGTTTAATGTAATGTTTTTTTCAGTATCAATCTGTTCGTTTTGCAGATCGTCTGCTTTCTGACCTTTTACGCCTGAAAACAGTTGGTCTATTCTTTCCTGCCCTATCTCTTTAATCTCAGGCGTTTCTATTACTATTTGTTCCGTGCTGATTGTTCTTTCTCTTTTAATCGAATTTTCAGATAAAGTAATAGTTTCTGTTGTAATTATATTTTCTTCTTTGAAAAGATCGGCTTCCCTTTCCCAAGTTGACTTAAATTCATTTGTCGTTCGTCGAAAATCAGCCATTGTTTTGCCGATAGTTTTTGCCATCTGCGGTAATTTTCGCGGTCCGAAAACGATCAAAGCAATGATTCCGATAAGAATCAATTCTGATGTTCCGATTGATTCAAGAATAAATAAATACAACTTTTTCCTCTCCCAACAAGTTTATAAATCAAATTTCTAACACTTTTAGTTTACTTCAATTAAATAATCTTTATATTCTTCGACTCTACCGATTATATACGAACCGGCAACCTGATTAATAAAACTTTCTGCTTTTTCTTCTTCTAAACTTATCAACAACCCGCCCGCTGTCTGCGGATCAAATAGTGCGCTCTGCATTTCCTTGGATATATCTTCTTTAAACTTGACTGTATTTCCTACATAATCGCGATTATTTTTATCGCCTCGCGTTAGCATTTTTTGTTCTATTAAATACAAAACTTCAGGAAGCAGCGGCACATCTTTCGATTCCAACTTAAATGTAACTTTGCTAGCCTTTGCCATTTCGTAAGCGTGTCCGAGCAGCCCGAAACCTGTTACATCCGTGCATCCGTTCGCGCCTAATTCCTGCATCACTTTAGATGCTTCCCGCGCTGAAATCGTCATTGTTTTTAATGCTGCTTCTTTTGCCTTTTCGCTTGCCTTTTGAAACTTGATTCCCGTGCTAATTACGCCCGTCCCGATCGCCTTTGTTAATATTAAAACATCGCCCTCTTTCGCCCCTGAATTCTTAACAACTCTATTAGGCTCAACAATTCCGGTCACGCTATAGCCGAATTTGATTTCCTGATCGTCAACTGAATGTCCTCCCAGAATAATGACATTTTCAGCATTCATCGCTTTCTGTCCGCCGAGTAAAATTTCGCCCAAAACATTCCAATCTCCTTTTTGCGGGTAACAAACAATTGATAACGCAGAAATCGGCACCCCGCCCATTGCATAAACATCATTTAAGGAATTTATCGCAGCTATCTGCCCGTAAATCTCCGGTTCATCAGCTATCGGCGTAAAGAAATCTACCGTCTGCACCAAAGCGGTATTTTCATTTAAACGGTAAACTCCCGCATCGTCAGCCGTTTCGTATCCGACGATTACATTTGTCATATCTTGTTTTGGAAGTTTGCCCAAAACTTGGGCAAGATCGCCCGGCGCGAGTTTTGCTACTCAACCTGCACAGGAAACCATTTCCGTTAAACGTCTATTTTCCATAACTAAAGATTTTCTCTTAATTTGCTAAATAGTAAAATTTATATCCTGAAATCTTAATACATAACTTATTTCCCAATCATCAAACCAAATATTCTGTCTAAATCAGATTCCCCATAGTATTCTACTTCAATTTTCCCGCCTGTCCCTTTTCCATCAGGTACAACTTGCACATTTGTTCCTAAATATCTTCTCAATTTTGTTTCCGCAGCTTGTACGTTTGCGTCAACTTTCGGCTTAACTACCTCTATTTCAACAGTTAGACCACTATTTTTATTTAGCCTTTTAATTGCTTTTTCTGTTTCTCTGACCGACAACGATAACTCAATTATATTTTTTGTTAATTGTCTTTGCGTTTCTATCTCACTAATCATTAATAATGCACGTCCGTGACCTGCTGAGATTTTTTCCTCTTCGACTAATTCTTGTATATCCTTTGGAAGTTTCAAAAGCCTCAAAGCCGTAGTAATTACAGTTCGATTTTTTCCGACCCTTTCTGCTATAATTTCTTGAGTTAGTCCGAGTTTTTCGACTAAGTTTTTATATGCTCTCGCTTCTTCAATTGGATTTAACTCTTGTCTTTGAATATTCTCTATTAATGCTAATTCTAATAATTTTTCATCGCTTACTTCCTTCACAATTACCGGGATTTTCTGCAATCCTGCTCGTTGTGATGCCCGCCACCGTCTTTCACCGGCTACAATTTCATAAATTCCACCTTTTTTTCTAACTATAATAGGCTGCACCACTCCGTTTGCACGAATTGATTGAGTAAGTTCCTCCAAATTATTTTCACTAAATCTCGTTCTTGGCTGTTCCGAATTGGGTTCAATTAAATCTAAATCCACTTCAAAAAACTGCTCTTTATTGTTTTTTGTTGTGTCTTCATTTATTAATGCCCCTAATCCTCTTCCCAAAACTTTTCTATTCATGACTCAAAATCTCCTTCGCTAGCTGTATATAACTTTCTGCACCTTTTGAACGAATGTCATATAAAATAATAGGCTTACCGTAGCTTGGTGCTTCTGCCAATCTCACATTACGCGGAATGACTGTTTTTAAAACCTGCTTACCATAGAAGTCTCTTAAGTCTTGTGCGACTGCGGCTGAAAGATTTGTCCTTTCATCATACATTGTTAAAAGCAGTCCTTCGATAGTTAGTTGCGGATTAAGACCTCTTCTCAATCTTGCAAGTGTGTCAAATAATTCTGTAACTCCCTCAAGTGCAAAATACTCACATTGAATAGGAACAAGTAGCGAATCTGCTGCTGTTAGACTGTTTATTGTTAACAATCCTAAAGATGGCGGACAGTCTATAATTATGTAATCAAATTTTTCCCTTATTTTTCCTAGTATCTGTTTCAACCGATATTCTCTATTTTCCGCTTCGACTAGCTCAATCTCGGCACCTGCTAAATTTTTGTCTGACGGTAATACAAACAACAAAGGTAACTCTGTCGGCAAGATAATATTTTCCAACGGTTCACTCATTATAATTGAATGGTAGAGTGTTTTTCTGGACATAATACGAGGAATTCCAGCCCCGGATGTTGCATTTCCCTGTGGATCCGCATCAATCAATAACACTTTTTTCTCCTCTACTGCTAACCCAGCCGCAAGATTGATTGCTGTCGTTGTCTTACCAACTCCGCCTTTTTGATTCGCGATTGCGATTATTTTTCCCATTTTCAATTAAATTAATTTGATGTTTTTTAAACCTGTCCCGAATTTGAAATATTTTTACTCCTAATTTTAACCTAATTAATAAAATGTAGCACGTGACACATTATATAATGTGTCACGTGCTACATTTTAATTAAGATTCAGCTTCCTTTAGAAGCACTCAAATAAACCAAAACTGTAGACAATGCGGACGGAGTCATACCTGAGATTTTTCTTATTTGTCCAAAATTTTGCGGGCTTGCTCTTTTTAACCGTTCGACCATTTCATTAGATAACCCATCAATTAAGTTAAACGCAAAATTATTCGGAACTTTCAAATTATCGTTATGAAACGTGCGCTCGGTAGCTATTTGCTGATTGTCAACATAACCTCGGTAAAGGTTGTCGGCAAGAGTGGTTTCCAATTCATTCAAATTTATAGTTTGCTGTAAATTTGACGGTAGAAATTTGAAAACAATCTCGGAAGTAATACCCTGTCTCAAAGCTAACTGAGCTAAAGATATTGAATCAGTAAGAGTAATGTCTAATAATTTAGTAATCAAACTAAATTCTACTGAAGATTTTTTAATTTTAATGTTATTGAGTGCTGAATGCACAAGCGATATTTTATCACTCTTTTGATTAAATTTTTCCCAATCCGAATCTTCCAATAGCCCAATTTCTTTTCCTTTAGGAGAAAGCCGCCGATCAGCATTATCGTGTCTGAGTAAAAGCCGGGCTTCAGCACGTGAGGTAAAAATACGGTATGGCTCATCTACGCCGTGTTGAATCAAGTCATCTGTTAATACACCAATATAAGCCTCATCACGTTTTAAAACGAACGGACTTCTATTTTGAATCTGTAGGGAAGCATTAATTCCAGCTATAAGTCCTTGACAGGCAGCCTCTTCATAGCCGGTGGTGCCATTAATTTGTCCGGCAAAAAATAACCCCTTAACTCTGGAAGTTTCCATTGTATGCTTTAGTTGCTTAGGATCTACAAAATCATACTCGATTGCATAACCGGGACGAATAATTTTTACATTTTCAAAACCGGGAATTAATTTAAGCAAATCCTTTTGCAGATCTGCAGGCAAAGAAGTAGAGAAGCCATTAAGATAGACTTCGTTGGTATTTAATCCTTCCGGCTCCAAAAAAAGTTGATGTCTATCTTTATCAGCAAATTTAACTACTTTATCTTCGATAGAGGGGCAATATCTGGGACCGACACCTTTTATTTTCCCTGAATAAAGTGGTGATTGGTGTAAATTAGAGCGGATTTTGTTATGCAAAACATTGGACGTGTATCCGATATAGCACTTGATTTGCTCTTGTTCAATTTTTTGAGTTGAAAAAGAGAAAGTAACCGGATTTGCATCGGCATACTGCGGCTCAAAGCAATCCCAATCAATAGTTCGCCCGTCAAGTCTTGGCGGTGTTCCGGTCTTTAACCTTCCTACCGCAAATCCTATCTTCCTCAAACTTTGAGCAAGTTCAATTGAGGCAGGCTCACCAGCACGACCGGCAGAGAAGGTTCGCTGTCCAGTATGAATAGTTCCGTTAAGAAAAGTTCCGGTTGCAACAACTACGGATTTAGCACCAAGCTGCCGTCCATCCTGCATCTCTAAACCAACAACTTGATTGTTAACAACAATTAACTCAACAACCAGACCTTGCCTTAGATGTAAATTAGAAATTGCCTCCAAAACCCGCCTCATTTCAATTCGATACAAACTTCGATCAGCTTGAGCGCGTGGTGATTGAACCGCAGGTCCGCGTGAACGATTCAATAATCTAAACTGGATTCCGGTGCGATCAATTACACGCCCCATAACTCCGCCGAGCGCATCAATTTCTCTAACTATATGCCCTTTTGCAATCCCGCCAATAGCAGGATTACAAGACATCTGCCCGATTAAATCAAGATTAATAGTGACAAGTGCGGTATCAGAGCCGAGACGGGCTGATGCAGCGGCAGCCTCACAACCGGCGTGACCGGCACCGATAACAATGACATCAAATTCTTCGTCAAAAATCATAATGGAGATACAACTTTTTAAAACACTTCGATATAAAAATTGGGGAAGTTCAAAACGTATTATGATGGATACGATTTTATAATTACCGGTTCCATTTTCCTTTCAAAGGTTTTGATGGGGAACTAATTGATTGAAAACGGAACGCCTTAATTTTATCGCTGTTTACTTGGGAAAACAAAGGGATTAACCCCAAATCAAGGAGTTTTTGATATTTATTGGAAGTCGGCATAAATTCAACAGAATTTTTTGTTTTTGTTTCGCCGTTGTTCTGATAAATATGCACAGGAAATCCATCCAACTCATTTACATAAATATTCTCCATATTCCAACCATATCTTTGAAATGATTGCGCGATTAAGATCACACAAATAAAACAAGGATTTGACCATAGATAATCAAAATCTTCTGATTGCAGATCAAACTCTTCAAAGTTAAAAGTTTCTACCGGATTAGTGTCGCCGCCATACGGTAAACGTGCTAAATATCGGGGTGTCGCCAAACCGATATATTCGGATTCCGGCAAAGAACGGATTGTTGTCCAAAGTTTTTCGGCGGTTGTATCAAATGATACATTATTATGCTCAGAATCAGAGGATAACGAAACACCTAATGATTCCGGTCGAATAGATGAAATAAACGGTGCTTTAGCAGAAGCCGAAAGTTGTGACAGACGAATAAGGAGCGCAATATCATCAACATTGGAGTCGAATGTATAATTTCCGGCAAGCAATGACCAAGTTGATGAATTTAAGTCAAAATCAACCGTGGAAAATAATAAGCGGTAAAGAAAAGATTCGGTTAAATCGTTATTAGACTGTAAGTTATGGGACAGTTCATTTTTAGTTAGATCGTAAATAAAGATTTTCAAGTCTGACTCTGTTTCAATTTGTCTGACTAAAAGATACAAACCGCGCCAGGCTGATTCCAAATCTTTAAAATCAGAAGAACTTAGTATTTTTGTCATCAATCGGCTAATGGCTTCATCAATTATTCTTAAAAGTTTCGTCTGTTCATTTTCATCCGTATTAACTAAAAAAGGTTTGATTGCGTGTCCAACTAATTTTTGCAGTTCATCCGAGTGAGGTCGAGGTTGAAACGATGTAGAAGAAGTTTCATCTGATTGAAATAATATTTGGTCAAGTAAGCCTTTGGAATCGGAAACCGGAGACAAATTTGAAATGGAAGGCACGGATTTTTCAGTCAAAGCCTTAGTTTCAGATTGATCAAACAAAGAACGGACTTCGCGGGCGGCAGATTCAAAAGTATTATTATCCAAAAGTCTGCGTCGAAGATGTCGTAAATCGTCAAACATTGAACAACTGCTAAATAAATTGTCGGGGTGAAAGTCTTCAATTTCATTAAAACTCAGAGTAGTAAAGTTGCTTTTATCATCGAACAAATTCAGTTCAACACTAACTTTAAGGCGTCGCATTACATCTTCAAAATTGTCCCGATCAATTTCAATGGGTTTTCTCTCAGACAAATCCGCTTTTACGGCCCTACCGCTCCAATTGCCAAACAAAAGAATTTGAAAGGGAGAACTTTCATCAATCGGAGTTGATTCGGTTTCAAAAGTAAATTGTGTTTTAAGATCACTATCAGTCGGAAACATATATTAAAACCTCCACAAACGCTCAATAAGTTAAAAGTAAATGCTCATAACTACCGAATTTTTCACTCCAAAAAACTTGCTTTTATCGTAGACAATTTCGATAAGTTGAAGTAAATTTCAATTTTATTGATTTCAAAGTATAACGCAAAATGGATTTTTAGCCTAAAATGGGCGTTATTGTGTTATTGTTTGATTGTGACTAGGTTTTGGAAACAAGGAATAAAGTGTTATGGAAAAGAAAATTTTGATAGTCGAAGATTACGAAGATGCGCGTAGTTTTATGAAATTTGTAGTTGAAAGATACGGCTATCGCGTAGTAGAAGCAGCAAACGGTCAGGAGGCGGTAGAAACAGTTCAGCACGAATTCCCGGATTTGATTTTAATGGATTTGGCAATGCCGGTAATGGATGGATTTACTGCTACGCGAATCATTAGGGAGTTTAAAGGAATGTCTGAAATTCCGATAATAGCGGTGACTGCATATGGAAACTCGTGTTATAAACAAGCGATGGAAGCAGGCTGTAACTATTTGATTGATAAGCCGGTTGATTTTGAAACGCTGAAACCGGTTTTACACCAATATCTGGCAGCATAAATAGATTCCACTCATCCCATAAAATTCTCCGGCATAATTTACTTGTTTTTATTGATGATATAAAGTAATTTTCCGCAACTTGTCGCCCGGCA
>JALYQJ010000034.1 GCA_030855875.1 Acidobacteriota bacterium | reverse complement strand
AAACTCAAAAGCGCGACGGGGTTGAAGTAAGAAGAGGAGAAAAGGAGATGAGGAGATGAATATTAAATTGAATTTGAACTTACTTTGACAATTTTTAAGTTGAAAAAACTTTATTTTTCCAACTATCACCTCATTCTTTTATCTCCTCTTCTCCTTTTCTCCCCATCTCCTCTTCTTACTCCCGTCGCTTGTCAGTTTTATAAAAAGAACGCATAATTTTCGTATTAATATAACTTTTAAAATAATTTTATGAATGAAACAGAGAATGAAAATATGCCGAAAAATGACGAACCGCAGCAGACTTCAAGAGAATTTGAAATTAAAGATTTTGAATTGAATATTTTATCTTCGTCCGATCTAATAAAAAAAGAATTTGTTGATGCAAACAATGAAACCAACGATTCAAGAGTTTTGGACGAATCATCGCTTAGTTTGGAGAATAGTGAATACGAAGAAGAAAAAGACCCGATTTTTGCTGCGCTTGCCGCGCCGAAATTACCCGAACTCGAACGCGAAAATCGGGCGCGTTTGCAGATGCAGTCGCCGACCCGTTTGTTTTTTTACTGGTCAATGAAAAACAATCCGCTTCAGGTTTTGCGAAAAACCTTCGGCGGCAACACGGGAAATTATCAACTCGTCGCTAAACTCGTCAATCAAACGCGCGAACGCGAAGAATTTTTTCCGGTCGAAGCCGAAGGAAATTGGTGGTTCGATGTCGAAGCGGCATCGAATTATCAGGCTGAAATCGGATTTTACGCGCCGAATCGCCCGTTTATCCGCGTAATGTTTTCCAACGCCGTCGAAACTCCGCGCAAAAATCCTTCGTCGCGAGCTGCGTCGGACGCGGATTGGGCGGTGACGGCGAGTGAATTTGCCGAAGTTCTCGACGTTTCCGGTTTTACGCGCGACGCTTTTGAAACCGCGCTCGCCGGCGACGACCAAACTCAGGCGGAAACGGCGACCGGCAACGCTTTTTATCAACTGATCGGCGAAAGAAATACGGGTTTCGATTCTGAAGAAATGCGTTTCGCGCTTCTCGCTCTCGCGTCCGGTTTGTCGCTCGAAGAATTGCGCGGACATATCAGCGAAACACTTTTCGCCGTTTTGCAGGAAAACATCGCAAATTTGAGCGCGGAAAAATCGCTCGCCGCTTTGCAGGAAAATTTTGATATTTTTACCGATGAAATCACGGAAGAAGAATCCGAGCTGGTAGAAATCGGTTCTGCCGTTTTCGGCGCAAGTATGGTAAATTTCCCGAAAAAACTGAGAAAGCGGTTTTCTACAAAAACTTTATTGCCGAAAACTTTATCGCCGAAAACCGCTGCGAAATTTATATCGAAACTTTCGCCGGTAAGTTCGATTAAAATTTAGTAAAGTTTTGTTTTGACGCAAAGACGCGAAGGCGCGAAGGCGCAGAGAATAAATTAAGAAAGAAAGGCAAAAGTTTGAGAAGTTTTAATTTCCCGCTTTTGCCTTTTTATTTTTGCCTTTTTATTTTTACTTTTTTATTTTCATAACTTTGCGTCCTTGCGTCTTTGCGTCTTTGCGTTAAAATCCTTTTATGCCAACCGGATATTTCAGCCTAATTTTACACGCGCATCTGCCGTTCGTCCGCCACCCCGAATATCCCGAATTTTTAGAGGAAGATTGGCTTTACGAAGCGATCACGGAAGTTTATCTGCCGCTCGTTTTTATCTTCCAAAATCTGCACGAAGCGGGCGCAAAACCGCGCCTGACGATGAATGTTTCGCCGCCGTTGTGCGAAATGCTCGCCGACCGGCTGCTCGAAACGCGCTACACGCGGCATCTCGAAAATCTATTAGAACTAGCGAAAAAGGAATTTGCGAGAGTTCAAACCGACGCGCCCGAATTTTATGACGCGGCGAAAATGTATGTCGAAAATTTAAGCGCGGCACTTGATTTGTGGAACAATAAATATCAGCGAAATTTGATAAACGCCTTCCGCGAACTGCAAAACGAAGGCGTTCTGGAAATCATCACCTGCGGCGCGACGCACGGATTTCTGCCTTTGATTTCTACGCCGGAAGCCCGACGCGCCCAAATCGAAGTCGCCGTCACGAATTATAAAAAACACTTCGGCAGACAGCCGCGCGGCATTTGGCTGCCCGAATGCGCTTACGAACACGGCATCGAAAATTTATTGAAGGATGCCGGAATCGAATATTTTATCGGCGATTCGCACGCGATTCTTTACGGCGATCCACGCCCGCGTTTTGGCGTTCACGCGCCGGTTTTGTGCCAGAACGGCGTGGCGGTTTTCGCCCGCGACGTGGAAACATCGCAGCAGGTTTGGAGCGCGGAAGTCGGTTATCCGGGCAACCACGTTTACCGCGAATTTTATCGCGACATCGGTTGGGACGCGCCGCTTGAATATCTCAAACCGCATCTTCACGAAAACGGCGAGCGTCGGCATCTCGGTTTGAAATATCACCGAATCACCGGAAAATCAGCCGGACAGCAAAACAAACAGCCGTATATGCCGAGTTGGGCGAACGAAAAAGCTGCATCGGACGCGACGGATTTTATCGGCAAACGAATCGAACAGGCGCACCAATTGCGCGAAACTTTCGGTGGACATCCGCCGCTCGTGACATCGCCGTATGATGCCGAACTTTATGGGCATTGGTGGTTTGAAGGTCCGCAGTTTCTCGATTTTCTTTTCCGCAAACTTCATTACGACCAAACGGAAATCGAAGCGATCACGCCCGGTGATTTTCTCGATGCAAAGATTCCGATTCAAATTCAACAGCCGTCGGCTTCGAGTTGGGGCGAAAACGGTTATTACAAAGTCTGGCTTAATGAAGGAAATTCCTGGATGTATCCATACTCGCACGACGCCGAGCGAAAAATGACCGCGCTTGGGGATCGTTTCGCAAATCCAACCGAAATAGAGCGTCGCGCGTTAAATC
>JALYQJ010000032.1 GCA_030855875.1 Acidobacteriota bacterium | reverse complement strand
GTGAAAAATGCGGCGAACCAGATTCCGCTCTGCAAAATCTTTGACGGCATTTTTTTTAACCAGCCGAGACGGTCGGCGATCAAAGTCAACATCAAACTGACGCTCAGATAATTGCAAGCCATATTCGCATTATCGAAAAGAGCCTTCAAACGCGGAAAATTTCCGACCGGCAAAGTTCCGTATTGAAACAGCGCGAAATTTTCGTCGCGCGTTTTATAACCGATATAAAACAGCGCGAAACCGACGAACGAAGCCGCGATTGTCGAAGCCGTGCCGATTGACCACGCAAAAAATACGCGGCGCAAATCCGGCAAACTTCGCACAATATTAAAAGTCAAAACCGCGAGCGCAAGCAAATAAAATTCGCCCGCCAATTTGATTGCGCTGCTCCTAAAATCAATCGCCAAAACGGTTGAAACACACATCGCCGCCGCATAAAAAAATATAAATAAGTAAAAACGACTGCGCCGAAACGATGTTTTGCCGAGCATTAGAGCGAGCGTCCAAACCGCAAAAACGGCGAGAAAAATAAAGTCCGTTGCCGGAATTGTCGAATTAAAAAGCGGCAGATTAAACGGACGAACGAGCGGCAAAGACGCGACGAGCGCGAAAAACGACCATTTGAGAACAGTCATTATTGTTGCAGGTTTTTCCTGATTTTGTTTCGGGATTCCGTTCAAAATTTTGCGAACTTCGGTATTGTAAAATATTAAAGACAAGGAAACCGAACACGGATGAACCCGGATTAAGCAGATTGACGCGGATATAACTTTTGATTTACCGAAGATCAGTTAAACCAGCGAAAATCCGTGTCCTGTTCCCTACTTTTCATAAAACATTTAAGGATTTTTCTCCTCATTGACTTTCGCGTCCTTTACTTCTGTGTCAAATTTTCGATAGTTGAAGGATTTGACGACCTGATTCAAATCAATTCCTTTGACCAACAAAACCCTCACCGATAAATTTATGTCCGCGACGGACGGCAGCCAGATTTCGCCGCCCACGCGCTCTTGTTCGAGCGCAAACGACGCGCCTTTTTTGAGTTTTGCCAAAACTCCGCCGCCGACTTTGTAGCTGTCAACCAGAATGGCTTCAATCCGTGCGACCTGTTTATCTTTTTCGTCAATCCACATTACGCCCGCCATTTTACCGAAAAATTTGAGAAAACTTTTGGCATTTTTATAATCGAATTTCGGGTTCGGCTCAAAATCGAAAACTATCACGTCGCGCCCGCTGAAACGCTCGCGGCGCGGATTTACCAAAAGCGAAGCGCGTAGAAGTTCGGCAATCGAAATTCGCGCGTTGTTTTCTTCCGGCGCAGTTTTTCCGCCGTTCGACGCGGCTTTCGCTTCCTGTTTGGCGAGTTTCTTTTCGATTTCCACCACCCGTTTCTGCACTTCTTCATCTTCGTTTCCCTGTTCTTTAGCGGACAAAGGCTTGTTATTTTTTTCGATAAGTCTTGTAATTCGAGAACCTTTATAAAACGAAAGTTGATTGATTCGCGATTCTTTTTCGCGCAAAATTCCGTCCTTGCCGGATTCGCGGCTGATGATTTTTTGATTATAGGAATATGTGTCGAGAATGTTTTCGACTTTATCGCCGTTCGACTGCAATTGCTGCAAAAGCTGCGGAATATCGGGCAAAGGCTCGTTGGAAATTACCGGAAAATCGTATTCGGTTTTGGCGATTTGCGGATTGATTTGCGTTTCGTCGAGCTTTATTTCATACAAATTTTCGCCTTCCTTTACTTTTATCGAAAAAGGAATTTTGACGTTTCCGATTGCGCGATAATCCTCGTAATCGTATATTTTCGTATTTTCTCCCGCCGGAAATTCTTCACGAACGAGCAAATTAGTCGCCGAATCGAAATATAATTTAACGGAAACGCCTTTCGCCGTCGTTAAGATTACGATGTTTGCTTTTTTGCCGTTCAAATTCGATTGTCCGCCGGATGAGATTTTTGATTTTGCCCTTTTGTAGTCGAGCCAAAGCGTGTTTCTAAAAACGGCTTCGGTTTGAAAATCGCGGCTGATGCTGCCGGTCAAAGTCTGCATTCCGTCACGCGAATCGCGCGACCAGCCGGATTTTCCGTTGTAGCCTTTTTCGTATTCAAACCCGGCTAAATCGTAATTGATATTGTAAAAATTCGGTTGCGAAACCTGTTCGATAAACTTCCCTTCTGTGCCGTCGTTAAGCCGCGTAATCGTCCCGCTTTTGCGCCACGATTTGACCGCCTGAAAATTTTTCGCGCCGCCGAGAGATTTCTCCGCCAGCTTTAGAATTTTACCCGGAGATTGGGCGAAAGTGTTAAATGAAAAAGCGACGATAAACAAAAATAACAAATTGAATTTCATAAAATGTGAACACGGAATTTAGAATTTGCCTTCAGAATTAATTCGCGAATCGGCGTTTATTTTTTGCGGAACTAAAAACAATCCAATCAAATAGAGCGTCAGCGTAAAAAATTGAATATAGCCGGTTCCGGCGGAAAAGCGCGGCAAATCGAGCAGCCACGTAAAAGTTTCCTGCGCCGGATTTTCCCATAGACCTCTGAGCCAGCTTTCATTCGCGGGCGCGGTCAGATTTGCCAGAATTAAGTATTTTGATACGAATGCGATGCCGAATAACGCGCCGAGGCTTTTCAAAAGTTTGACCGTATCGAAATCGGCGAAAAGATTATTCCAAAGCGTCCAAAAAAAACAAAACGCGATGATCCAAAACGGCATTCCGCGCTCCGGCAAAAGCGCGTTAAAAACCTGAGTCGAAGCCGCAAAAAGCGCGAACAAAACGAGCGCGTTTGCCGCGTTCTTCGTCAGCGAAAAATCTTCGGAAAACCATTCGTCGAGTCGAATCAGTTTTGCGCGAAAAAACAAAACCAGCGTAATCGCGGCGAAAATCAAACAAATCAGAGCCGGTTTGAGAAATAAAAAATCATTCGCCTGATCGCTCAAACGCAAACCGCCGAGCAGCGTCACGGTCAGAAAAATAAACGGCAAAATCAGATAGATTATTTTTTGCGAGGTCGGAGATTGACGATTTTCAATTTTTTTTTCGATTTTCTGAATAATTTTTGTTTGTGATTCGCCGAAATTTTCAATTTCTTCGCCGGTTGAAACTTCCAAAAGTTCGCCGTCAACAATTTGAAAATCGCTGCGGTCGTTTGTTTTTTCCTCCGGTTTTTCGACTGTTTCCATTTTTATATTTTTACTTTTTACTTTTTACTTTTCACTTTTGTCTTTTTACTTTTTACTTTCTCTCGCGCATCAGCCGCAGCGGATTAAAATCGCCCGCAGTTATTTTCAAACCTTCTTCAAATTCATTTTTTAATTCGACCGGCGTTTTCAACTGCAAATTTGTGTCGTCGGATTTGAAATTATTATCGAGTTGAACTGTGCGGTTTATTTGCTCTAAACCTTGCCGGAAAAGCGCGTCGTCGTTGGAAATTCTGCCGAAACCCTGACGATAAAAACTGTAAGCGATATAAAATTGCGTTCGCGCGTCGCGCCGTTCCGGGTCGGCTTTTTCAAAATTATCACGCGCCGCGATGAAATTATCCTGCCGGAAAGCCGTCAAACCTTCGTTGAATTTTGTCCGGTCAATCTCGTAAGTTCCGATCACAACCTGTCCTTTCGTCGCCGCATTTTCAATTGTCGTGATGGCTTTTGCCGAAACTTCCTCCAGATTTTTCGGTTCAGCCCAATATAGCCAAATGATAAAAATGCCGTAAATTAACGTCAAAACGATTCCTGAAACTTGGATATACTTTTCCTTCATTGCTATAATCGGACTGCCCTTAAGAATACACAATTTTCCCGATAAAATCAGATGAACAATTTTACCAAAATATTTGCTTGCCTTGTCGTTTTATTTCTATTTGCCGCCTCGATTGTCGCCCAAAACTTGACGGCTGATTTAATCGTCATCAACGCTAAAGTCCGCACGATGGACGACACAAAACCGTCCGCCGAAGCGATTGCCGTAATGGACAACAAAATCGTCGCCGTCGGTTCGAACGCGGAAATTCGCCAAATGGCGGACGCGAAAACCAGAACGATTGACGCGCAGGGAAAGCTCGTCATTCCGGGTTTTAACGACGCTCACGTTCATTTTCTCGAAGGCGGTTATCAGCTTTCGAGCGTAGATTTGCGCGATGCCAAAACACCCGCCGAATTTACCCGCAGAATCAAGGAATTTGCCGCCAAACTGCCGAAAGGTCGCTGGATTCTCGGCGGAAAATGGGATCACGAAAATTGGTCACCCAATAATTTGCCGACCGCCGCGATGATTGACGCTGTAACGCCCGATAATCCGGTTTTTATTGACCGTTTGGACGGACATATGGCGTTGGCAAACAGTCTCGCATTCAAAATGGCGGGCGTTGATAAAAATACGAAGGATGTTGCGGGCGGCGAAATCGTGCGCGATTTCGGCGGCGTTCCGACCGGCGTTTTGAAGGACGCGGCGATGAATTACGTCGGCAAAGTTATTCCTGCGTTTACGTTCGCCGAAAAGCTCGAACAGGCGCAGGCGGCGACCGATTATGCCGCGTCTTTGGGCGTAACGAGCGTTCAGGATATGTCCGCCGGAACTGATGTCGCGGTTTATCAAGAACTGGCAAGGCTCGGAAAATTGAAGACCAGAATTTACGGCTGCTCGCCGCTTTCGGATTATTCGCGCTGGGAAAAAACCGGCGTTCATCGCGCTTTCGGAAATGACTGGATTCGCGTCGGCTGTCTGAAAGGCTACGCCGACGGCAGTTTGGGTTCGACGACCGCTTGGTTTTTCGCCGCTTATCTGGACGCGCCGAATACTTCGGGTTTGGCTTCTGACGAGATTCCGAAAATGCAGGAAAATGTAAAAAACGCCGACAAAGCCGGATTGCAAATTAATATTCACGCCATCGGCGACAAAGCGAACGACACGGTTCTTTCCGTGTTTGAAAAGATTTCGCGGGAAAACGGGATGCGCGACCGGCGTTTTCGCGTCGAACACGCGCAGCATCTGCGGCTTGCAGACCTCAAGCGTTTCGGACAATTAAAAGTGACGGCTTCGATGCAGCCGTTTCATCTGGCGGACGACGGACGATGGGCGCATAAACGGCTTGACGAACCGCGTTTGAAAGGAACTTACGCTTTTCGCACTTTGCTCGATTCGGGCGGAACTCTCGCCTTCGGCACGGATTGGTATGTCGCGCCGCTCAATCCGATGCTCGGCGTTCAGGCGGCGGTGACGCGCCAGACTTTGGACGGCAAAAATCCGAACGGCTGGATTCCCGAACAAAAAATCTCGGTCGCCGAAGCTGTTCGCGCATACACGAATGGCTCGGCTTACGCTGAATTTCAGGAAAACGTCAAAGGTTCGATTTCAATTGGAAAACTCGCTGATTTCGTGATTTTGTCCGACGATATTTTCTCGATAAATCCAACCGACATTAATAAAACAAAAGTTTTGACGACCGTTGTAGGCGGAAAAATTGTTTACGAAGGCAAATAATAAAAAGGAGATAATTTATATGAAAAAGTTTTTAGGTTTAATGTTTCTGATGACAGCTTTTTCGCTGTCGGGCTTCGCACAGGAAAGTATGAAGGGAGCGAAACCGACCGATAAAGATAAAACGGAAGCGATTCCGAACGGCGGAATTTTAAAACGCGGCGCGGTAATCGGCAACTCGAAAAAAGTTTCGCTCGCCAAAGTGATGGCGAAACCGGGCGATTATGCCGGTAAAATGGTGCGCGTTGAAGGCGTTATCGTGCGTTCGTGCAAAATGGAAGGCTGTTGGATGGAACTCGCGCCGTCGAAAGACGCAAAATCTGTTCGGGTTAAGATGAAGGATCACGCTTTTTTCATTCCGCTCGATTCCGCCGGAGCAGCGGCAAAAGCCGAAGGCGTTTTTGCGGTCAAAACTTTGACAAAAGCCGAAGTTGACCATTTAATTAATGACGACGGCGCGAAATTTGAAAATCGAAATGCCGACGGTTCGGTGACGGAAATTTCTTTTGAAGCCGTCGGTGTCGAACTGCGAAGAAAATAAATTAAACTGTATTCGACGTAAAAATAAAATAATCAAAGCAAAGAATTGCCCGCGAATCACGCTAAAATCTAAGAGAAATTTTAAATCAAAATTCCTTTTTTCGAGATTTTCGCGTGTTTCGCGGGCATTTTTTAAGTTAAGAAGAATATATTATATTGAAGTTTTGAATCTTAAATCTTAAATCTTCTTAACAATTACGAGCGTGATGTCGTCGTTAGCGGGCGCGGTTTTGGTGAAGGCGGAAAGCGCGGATTCTACCTTGTCACGGATTCCGGCGGCTGATGCGTGTAGGTTTTTTCTGACGACTTCCATCAGACGATCCATTCCGAATTCTTCTTCGCGCAAATTATTTGCTTCCGAAACGCCGTCCGAATAAATAATCAGCGCGTCGCCGGAAAAAAGCTCGATTTCGCCGACTTCGTATTCAGCCGTCGGCAGAATTCCGAGCGGAAAACCGCCGGATGAAAGCTGTTCGATTACGCCGCCTGCGCGACCGACCAGCGGCGGATTATGTCCGGCGTTAATGTAGCGCAAAATTCCGGTTTTCGGTTCGAGTTCGGCGGCGAAAAGCGTCACAAAGCGATTGGCGGGCGTGTTTTCCGCCAGATATTGATTGACTGATTTGACGGTTTGTTCGAGCGGGCTTTTCGCTGAAATCTGCGCGTGAATCGCCGCGTGAAGACTCGACATCAAAAGCGCGGCGGCGGTTCCCTTGCCCGAAACGTCGCCGAGCGCGATCAACATTTTGCCGTCGTGCGATTCGATAAAATCGTAATAATCGCCGCCGATTTCATAACACGAAAAGGAAATTCCCTGAAATTCGTAGCCTTCCATTTTCGGCGATTCCGACGGCTGAAAACGCTGCTGAATTTCCGTCGCAAGTTCCAATTCCCGCTCCATTCGCTCGCGCTGAAAACGCGCTTCGAGAAGGCTCGCGTTTTCCACACGAATCGCCGCAACCGAAGCCAGAGTCGTCAAAATATTCAGATGTTCTTCGGTAAACGTCGCTTCAAACGTCGGCGAATCGGCGTAAATAATTCCGAAAACATCGCGCTCGTCAACGCTCAAAGGGACGGCTAAAACCGAACGAATGCCGAGCAGAGCCATCGTTTGCGAGGCATATCGCGGATCGTGCTGCGCGTCGGCAGTCAAAACGGATTTCCCGTTTTTCATCACTTCGTTCATCACCGTCCCGCTGATGCGGACTTCTTCGAGCCGCTCGTCTTTTCCGCGAACGCGCGCGACGGTAATTTTCATTCCGTCGGCGGCGGTGTCATCGCGCAGCATAATCACGCAGCGTTCCGCCGGAACAGTTTCAAACACGAGCGACGCAACTTGATTCAAGGTTTCGTCCAAACCGCTCGATGACAAAAGCGCGAGTCCGACTTTGCTGATAATGCCGAGCAAATCGGTGCGCGACGAAAATTGCGATTCGATAATTTCCGATGTCGCATTTTTCCGGCTGCTGAAGGCAATCGTCATCGCCGGATCGAGAGCCTGAGTGCTGTCGGTAATCAAAGTCGCGTTTTTGCTTCGATTCAGCCGCTCGTCTTCAAAAACAATAGTCGTCTCGCCGATTTGAATTTCGCCGCCGGACGTGAGCGGAATCGGCATCGTGACCATCGAATTGTTATATCGCGTTCCGTTTGCCGAGCCTAAATCCTGAAGCCAGAACGCATCGCCTTCCTGCCGGACTTCGGCGTGAAGCCGCGAAGCGAAAGCGTCGGGAATACAAACATCGCTGCGCGCCGAACGCCCGATTGTCGTTCGCAAACGTCCCAGCGGAACGATCTCCGGCGGATGAGCGGAATTTTTTATAATCAGTTGGGGCATATTTACTTACAATTTTGTTAAGGAGTTTTTATCTTTCTCAAATTGAATTTTAACGCAAAGTTGCGAAGTCGCTAAGACGCAAAGTTTTTTAGAATCAAGTCAGGAAATAATCATTTTAATCATTCAGCTCAACAAAATATATTCCTCCTTTGCGACTCTGTGACTTTGCGTTAAGAATTTTCTTTTCTCAACTCTCGCCGCCGTCCGAAAATAACCATCGTTCCCGACAAATAATCGTGCAGTGCGCGACCTTTGCGGTTAAATACCGAGAAAACAAAACCCAGACCGAATGTTAAAATCGTCAGCGGATAACCGAGCAAATGACGCACTAGAATTCGGCTCGAAGAAACCGCATTGCCGTCGGATTTGACGATTCGGATGCCGGTCAGCATTTTGCCGATTGTCTGTCCAGTGAACATCGGAATAATCACGAAATTAGTTATTCCGACGAGTCCGCAGATCAGCCAGCCCGTGTCATAAATTCGGCTGGAAAATAATTTCGCGCCGTCATTTCCCATATAACGGCTGATTAAAATGCCGAGAACCGGAGCCGAAACGAAAATAATGTAATCAATTATCAAAGCCCCGCAACGCAAAAGAAACGGAGCTTTTAATTGTTCGGGAACAAAATTGACGACGACGATCCTGTTTTTCGGTTTTTTTAAAGCTACTGCTGTTTCTACTCGCGCACTCATAAAAATTTAAAACTTAAAAAATCTAAAAAATTTACTTCAGGGCAAAATGCAAAGTCGTGTCGCCGAGCCGTATTTTATCTCCGTTTGCTAAAACGTGCGGTGTGCGCGGCGGCAGACGGACGGTTCCGCTGACGACCGGAATGACGACGGTTCCGTTCGACGAACCTAAATCTTCGACCATATAAACGCTTCCTTCGCGCCAAATCCGTGCGTGTCGGCGTGAAATTTTTGTTTGCGGATCGAATTTCGACAAATCAACTTCCGGGAAAATATTCGACATCGGATCGCGCCGACCGAGCAGATTTTCGTCTTTGTCAAGATTGAAAACCGGCGATTCGAGTTCGCTTGTGCCGTAAATCATCAGCTTCGCCGTGACTGCCGACGGCGAATAGATTTCCGAGTGAACGCCTTTTTGCGAAAGCGGCTGACGCGACCCGCAAAAAGCGCAAAACATATCGGTCGCCATTATTCGCTGACCGCAAAAGCCGCAAAAAACCGGCTGATTTTCTAGTCCGACCGAAGCCGGATTTTCTTTTATTCCATAAGTTACGCGGTTGTTTTTGAGATTTTCCAGATGTTCTTCGAGAGCGCGGCGCAGTTCTCCGGCGGAAGAATAACGCGCCTGAACATTATACTCGACCGACCGCATCAAAATTTTCTCGATTTGATCCGACAAAGCGGAATTTATCTGACGTGGGCGCGGATTTTTTTGAAAATCGAAAATCAAAAGCGGATTGCTTTGCGGATCGGCTCCGGTCAGGAGATGAAACAGCGTCGAACCCAGACTGTAAATGTCCGAACGCGGTTCGACGTTTCCGCTGAACAGCTCCGGCGGCGCGTAACCCATCGTTCCGACCGCCGTTACGCCTTTTTCTTCTTTATTGACCGAGCGGGCGATTCCGAAATCAATCAGCATTACGCGTCCGGTGTTGCCGTCAATCATTATATTTGAAGGCTTTAAGTCGCGGTAAACAATCGTCGTCGGGCGATTGTGCAGATAATCGAGAACATCGGCAATCTGAATCGCCCATTCCGTCACGCTGCGCTCGTCAATTCTGCCTTCGGGCGCGGAACGCAGACGCGCCGACAAATCGCCACCCGAAATATATTTCATCGCCAGATAAAAACGGCTTTCCTTTTCATCATAGAAATAATCGTAAATTGTCGGAATCGAAGAATGATCGAGCGTAGACAAAATCATTGATTCGCGTTTGAAATCATTGATCGCCTTTTCCTGCTGTTCGTCTTCGATATACGACTGCACCATTTCCTTGACGGCGCGGAGAACTCCGCCGAGATTGTTGTCGCTCGCCAGATAAACCGCGCCCATTCCGCCGCCGCCGATTTTTCGGATAATTTCATAACGCCCGTTCAAAATCGTTCCTTCGTCGAGCGGTTTCAGCTTCGCGCGTTTTTTTCCGTCGGTATCGCCGCCGCTGCTTCCGCCGATATTCGGCGTTGTGTATGAACGAATATTGTCCGAGCTTTTTTTCGGAAGTAATTCATTTTCATCAGCCTGAACCGGCGCGATTTCAACGGGCGCGAATTTATTTTCGTTATTTGCGGATTTGTCCTTCGGCGGCGCGGTTTCCATAATCCGCACCGAATCGAAAACCGAATTAGGCGGAGTTTCCGGCATTTCCAATTTTTCCAACGGCTTGGAAATCCCTATTTCAGATGGCGGAACATTTATATTTGAGTCTTCTATTTTTTCGACATCTTTCTCGACACTTATCGCCGATTGATAGCTCTTAATTTCTTCCGCCATTTTAACGGCTGAACTTTCTTGATTTTCAAGCATCGGCGGGAGATACGGAACTGTCAAATCGAAGTCATTCGCCGGCTCGGCATTTGGCTGACTGTCATTTCGTAAATTAATTTCGTCGGAATCCGTTCCGGCGGAAGTTTTACCGGTTTCTGTATTCTCAGCAATTTTATCAACCGCCGGTTTGTAAATATCAAACTGTTTTTCAGGTGACGTATTTGCAAAGTCAGCATCTTGAAGATCAACCGATCCGGTATTTATGCGCCAATTTTCTTCAGTGTCGGAAAGAGATAAATCGCCGGTTTTCGAGTTGATATTTACGTCCGGCTGCGGCGATACTTCCATCCCGTTTTCATCTGAATTCAAATCACCGGATTCAACTTCAACAGCGGAAGAGGCTTCGAGCGTGATGCCGCAATTCGGGCAAAAAACATCATTTTTGGCGACTTCCGAGCCGCATTCGTAACAATATGCCATTGATTTTACCGAAACTTATTTTCCTTTTTCCGGTTTTCTCCTAATCGTTTACATAAAACCGTAAAAATGTTTTTCCGACGATAACCTCGTCGTTATCATTCAAAGGCTGTCGGCTTCCCGGAATCAAACGTCGTCCGCGATTAACGAAAGTTCCGTTGGTCGAGCCTAAATCTTCAATCAGGTATTTTCCGCCCTGCCTGATAATACGCGCGTGACGGCGGGAAACTTTTGCTTCCGGGTCGTAAGCGTCCAGATCGACATCGGGAAAAACGCCGTTGTCGGCATCCCAGCGTCCGAGATAAGAATCTTCGGCGGAAAGCGAAAATTCAGTTCCGATTGCTTCGCCGCGTTCGATGACGAGCCGCGCATGAATGCCTTTTTTTGATGAACCCGAATCTTGATTAAAATCTTCTTCGACTTTCAGTTCTTCAACAATCGCCGGAATTCCGATTGAGGTGACGTTCGATCCGCGAAAAACCGGAGTTTCCGGGTATTGCGGCTGAAAATTCGGCGCGTTGGTTCTGGTTTCATTGACGCTGTATAACTTTGCGCCGCATTCATCGCAGTATTGTGAACCACTCGGATTTTCCGTCCCGCAAGTCTGGCATTTTATCATTTTTGTTTTACCTTGCGTCTTTATTGATATGAACTTTATTTGGCAAAAATATTTTACCCTGTAAATTTATGTTCGTAAACGGTAAATTGCTCGTTCGCGTTTGTCAAACCGACTTTTTCTCACAACCGATTTTACGCAGAGCGCTTTGCCAGCGAACATTAATAAACTAAAATCTCCGCAAAACCGTTCAGGATTTTGAATTTTGTCCGCCTTAAAATACTTTTTTGAAACTCTTTTGATTTTCGATTCGTAGTGTTGAAATGACGCTTTAATACATAAAATTTGCGTTACCCGTAAAGAAATCAAACTCCACGCAAAGAGGAAATATAAATATGGCTGTCAGCCGTAAAGGTAAAATAGTTATCGGAATTTCGATTGCTCTCGTGTTAACAATCGTCGTCGTCGCTAGTATTTTAGCGACCCGCAAAGATACGCCGGAAGTAACGGTCGTAAAAGTTGAGCCGCGCCGCGAGCTGCGCTCGACCGTGACGGCTTCGGGTGAAATCAGACCGATTCAGTTT